>NZ_JACJDT010000007.1:0-172309 GCF_014163675.1 Pseudoalteromonas sp. SR44-5 | reverse complement strand
GAAAACAGTTAAATAAATTGACTGATGATGATCAGTTAAGCTAATTTAAAAACGGCTCTACAAAATGATAAATCAGGTGATCAAAGCTGATGAGAATCGGTGATCAAAGTCATGAGAATACGCATGCAAGCGGCTTCTAACTCAAGTACGATGTCTTTTTATTGGAAAGGTGAAGAATATGAAGTTTGTGGTGGCACAACAAAGTTATTTTGCACTGCAACATTTCTTCTTAGTTATTATACTTGGAGCAATAGCACAACTTTATACAATCTTAAAAGACCAAAAATAAGTAGTCATTCACTATCTGAGAATTGGTATCAAATGCCTGCGTTTAAAAGAAGAGCTTTCAAAACTATTACTGTTGAGCTAGGAGATAATAACCAATTTGAGATCCCTAAGTATGCGACTCAGTTTTTTAATCAGCTATTAACAGCATCGAAACTATTAGATCCTAGCCCTGATGGCCTACTGCTACCTGCATATAGCTGTCGAAAGAAAAAAATACAAAATATGAGTGGGTGTATACTAAATGACTTTAAAGCGAAGTGGTTAAACAAATTTTTCCCACTGCAAGATGAACAAGGTGAGAAACTATGGCCTGTCCCACGGAGGTTCCGAGCTACTGGCAGCCATTTAACATTAGCTCGTAAAGGCCCTGTAGAAGCTGCAATACTTCTAGATAATACCCCTAATACTATTAAAAGTTCATATTCGACTGGTAATCCGCACGAAAACGACAAAATGAATAGAGATACTATTCTTACATTAGAACAAACTGTTCGTGATAGGCAAAGCGTAGAAGCAGCTAAAGCCAAAGTAATCAAAGCCCAAAAGGTTGATGTATTAACTTACGATGCATACGTAAGAAGAGCTTCCCCCCCAACCCGCAGTGCTCACGGAAGCTATTGTAAGGATTCAGATGGCCATAAAGCCGAGAAATTCACAGCAAGAGCACGGCAACACCGACTGATTTCCGATCGAGAACAATTAGCTTGCGCTGACTTATTGAAATGCTGGAGCTGTGACCATCAAGTACTTGTCGAATCAGCTATGGATATTTGGTGTATATTGAGTTTCAGAGAATGCCTTGAAGAATCTATATACCTCCACATTGATAAAACCCATCATCAAGAGAATTTTGCTGTAACAATAGAAAAAATAAACTTACGCCTGAAAAGCTTGCAGCCCAAAGTTGTACGTGAAGCTCATCGACGACTAGCAAGCGAAGGAAGGCACCCTCTTTGGTTAGATATTGATAGTGTAATTATGAATAAGGGCTCTGTATGAAACCATTACTTCACTTGCCGCATGAAACTTCACTACTCAATAAAAGTACTATTGATGTTATTGAATTAGTGCAAAAAAATAATTGGGACGAATTAAACCATACTCCAACCTGTATTGATAAATATGACATAGTCAGAGCAAGATTTGGAGATAATAAGTGGGACTGTTCCCCATACGCTACAGATAAAGGTAGTGACCAAAGCCAAAGAGTGTTTGATTTCACCTACCTAATTGATACTCCTGAGTTACTTCTCCAATCTAAGCTTATTGTTTATGGCTGGATATACATTCAAGGTAATATTTTAGGCCGTAAATGTAAGCTATCAACTCTAGCTTCCAGGTTTAACACTGGTTTAAAAAAGGTTTTAGTGAGCCTTATACAAATTAGTGGGAGGAATATAACGGAGCTCAACAATTATCAAAAGTGGCATAAACTTGAAGAAACACTAAAAGCCCAAAACTTTAGTAGACGTACACTAGAGCTTTCCTTTACTGCTTTACAAGCTATATCAGGGCTAAATTACTGGCTTCCTTTTCAATTAGAATTACCAAATAAAAGTTATAAACAACTAGCCAAAAAGCTCTCTTGCAGGGATAAACTTGAGTCAAAACAGACATTAGCAATCCCTCAAACATTAACTGAAAAAATATATGGTGAAGCAATTAAAGATGTTGAACTGGCTTGGCCACATAGAAAAAAGTTAGCTGAATTAGAGCGAAACCTACAGTCAAATTATGATATTGGCCGCTCAAGAGTCGACTATAAATTAGCTACAGGTCGATGGACTTGGCTATATGATAAAAATGGAGAATTAAATAAAAAAAGTTATGTTGAAGAAATAAATAAAGCTACTCCCAAATCACAAACTGAAATAATCGCCCAACACTTAGCAGGGACTAAATTACTTCCTAAACACAAAGCAGATGGAAATTGGCTTGTTAGATGGCGTACAAAACTTCAAACGGCTTGTTTTATATGCGCAGGAGCATTTAGCGGTATGCGAGTAAGTGAATTATTTGAGCTTCATGAAGATAGCTTCTTCACTCGCACTATTAATGGGCAAATTTTTCACTCAGTCAGTGCAGCAACACATAAACTAGCTGCGGGGGCTAAACATGATGAGTGGCTAACAAGTCCTATTACTGAGAAGGCAATATCTTTAGCTATTGAATTAAGTGCTTGTGCTCGAGAGCAGTTAGTCAAAGTCGCGACACACAGTAGTGACCCCGGTCAAGTCGATAAGTTAATAGAAATTTCGAGTAATTTGTGGCTTAGTCAAATTCAAAGAAAAAATATGCCAATATTAATTACTCGAAGTAAATGGAATGACAAATTAAAAAAATATTCTGAGAAAGTTGGAGCAATTGTGAGTGAGGCTGATTTACGTGAATGCCGCCAATTAAACCCTAGAGATGGTGGTTCAATTAACGACAAAGTTGAGCTTGGTAAGCCATGGCCTCTCCTTACCCATCAATTCAGAAGAACATTTGCTTGTTTTGCCGTTCGTAACAATCTCGGCCATCCTATATCCATTAAACAGCAATTCAAACATCTTTCATTAAGAATGTCAGAATGGTATGTAAATGGCGCTATAGAAAGCCGTATAAAAGATATTAGTGTAGACACTGAACTAATAAACTTACTCAACGAAGCTAAAATTGAACAAACTACTGCACACTTAGATCGCTGGTTTAATGGAGAGGAGCAACTAGGCGGCACCTATGGCAAGGCCATTGTAGCTATGCGCAACGACAAGCCCGTTATATATAGTAATTGGGATAATTTATATAGGCTTGTAAAGGAGGAAAGGCTCACACTCCACGGAACACTTCATAGCTACTGTAAAAATGGACATAATTGCGACATGGATGGACTTATTAATCCAGCTTTTTGTGTAGATTGCCGCACTGGAGGCAGTGTAATTGACTTAGATAAAGCCCTATGGTGGCAAAAGAAGCATGAGGTTTTAGGTGCCTACTTGCACAAAAGCCTCGATATCAATCGTAACGAATTTGCACATTGTATCACTCAAATACGGGCCGCAGAAAAAGTCATGGACGAATTTAAAATAAAATTTGTAAAGTATGAACATCCTGTGCAGGTAATCGATTTATGAATAAATCAGAGAACACACTCTTGAGATTAGAAGCTGCTCTACAGAGGATTCTAAAAGGGGCAACTAGAAGAATTTCCGAGAGCCGAAAACTATCTGTTCGTGCTGTAGAAGAAGAGGCTGATATTGGAAACGGAAGTTGCTATTACTACCCTGATTTTGTGTCAAAAATACAATCTGAAATAGCTGTTCTTAAAGGGAAAACATTTAATGAAGTAACATTGTCTGATTTAGCTATTTGCCAAGCAAAAATGAATAAAGAAAAAAAAATAAAAATTAGGTATCGTGATAAAGCAAGTGAACTAAAACAACAGGTAAAATCGATGGCAGCAGAGCATCACCAACTATCCTATGCTTTACGAAATATGCACCAGCGCGTAGAGGAACTAGAACTGCAAATTAGAAACATCGAAAAAAATAAAACCATAAAAATAAAGTAACTCAAACCTTTTAAGTAAGCTAAGTTACTAAGAGCTAGCAATACACTTTTTAAGCAAGTTTAATTGTTAAACTATTCGCAGCTAAGCAGTAAATTATATTATTTATGGGTTTCCACTCTCGCTGAAAATTAATTGAGTAGTTAACAGTGCTCCCCTAATAATACTGTCAAATGTAACTAGAGCGGGTAATCTTATTATGAAAAAAAGCCAAAAGACTAATAATGATTTAATTAGCCTAATCAGTAACGGTAGAATTATGCTTAATTCTAATCATTTAGATATAATCGAAGTTATTCACTTAGGCATAGATACGAACAGTATTGAGCAATTTAGATGTAAACTAGCTTGGGACATACAAAAGATTTCAGAGGCTATTGGTACGAATATAAAGATGCTGAATAAGCCTAAAATTTTAAATGCCACACTGAGTCAAAATGCAATTGAGATTGCATATCTAGCATCTATTTGTATTGATTATTTTGAAAATGAACATCGCTTTAATCTATGGCTAGATACTCCAAATTTACAGTTTAGTAATAAACCACCACGATCTTTTTTAAAATCAATTAAAGGTCGGGAGTTAATAAAAAAAACAATTAATTCCCTTAACTATGGTTTTACTGCATAAAGTAAAGATCACAAACTAATACTTTCAGAAATGTCTATCAGCTCATTTAGTGACAATATGGAGTGATTTAGCGCCACAATGACTAGCTTTCTATTGAATACAAAAAAGCTATTGATGAATTTATTTTTTAACTAATATCCAGCAATCTATAGCCTGCAATTTTAATCGCTAAAACATGTGTTACTTACACTAACAATCCATTCTCACAAATCATTACTTATTTTTCTTATTAACTCATTTTGACGCAAGATTGCTATAGCTAAGCTCGTATGCCTATTGCATCTTTAACTATAATAAGATCTTCGCCGCTTTCCAGCATTAATAAAGAAAATGCTCTTCTTAGGTAATACGACGCACACTTTTACATGCAGGTCTCGACAGATCTAATATTTAGAATATGATAAATAGCCATGCAGTAATACGTTCATAGGTAATATCATATTACTTACGAATACAACTATTTAAAGCCTCCTAGATATTACTTCCTCGATACGGTTTTCATTTCGAAAGGCAATAAATATTAAAATTTATTGACTGCTTTACTCAAAATAAAGCAATAACTGAATTCAATTTCATAATTAACTTTGCTGATCAAAAACACGCTTAGTATCAAATAAATGATTGATAGGGACATTCAATGCAGTCGACAATTTCAGAACTTCAATATCGGTCACTCTTCTGACATTAGCCTCAACTTTAGCTAGAGTACTTCGGCTAATTTGCCAATCAATAAGGTTACACTTAGCTACAAGCTGTTCTTGGGTCCAACCAAGCTTCTCCCGTATTGTTTTCACGTTCTTACCGATAATATTCATGATCCAACCTGCTCCGTTAGCGGAGCTTGATTGTCACAAATAAAAGGCCTAGAATTGCTCCGCCTTCGGAGCAGTCGATTTTTTGGTTAACTTAGTTTGGAATTTCTTTTGAAAATAGACAATTTGGTAGTTCAAATAATTAAAGCTCCCAACTTTAATAACTTTACAACAAGTGATGTCAGATCTGCTTATATCGCTATCAGTAAAGATGCTTTTTTAGACCCTGTAATAATTCGTCGGAAGTTATACGCTGAACTTCTAAAGCTTGTTAATAAAGGGTGGTTAAGGAAGAAATCATCTAGTAATAAAAAAGGCACTCGCTTTGTTAAAACAGAGCTATTTGATGTTCAAAAGCTAATAGAGTGCATCGTTGATAATCCTCAGCAAATAACTCTTTGTAATGACATTAAACAATCTTTAACGACTAAGTTAAATCATTATAAAGCCGAGCTACTGTTAAACCTCGGAGAAACGGAGGCTTATAAGGAACTCTATGATGAATTTCCAGAATTAGTCACTGAAATTCAATATAAGTACAACCAAGCTAGAGATGATAACACTAAAATTTTAGGAAAAATTAAAGCCATAGAAAGCTTAATTAACCAAGAGAAACAGCAAAACACATGAAGTTAAGAGTTTGGCAATCTAAATGTATAAATCTGGCATTCAATAAGTATCTAAATGGACAAAAACATTTTTTAGCTTTGGCTACTCCAGGAGCGGGTAAAACCGTTATGGCCTCTGAGTTAGCAAACCAGATGTTAGTAAACAAACATATTGATTTGGTCATATGTTTTGCTCCAGCATCTATCGTCGCAAATGATTTTTGTGACAGCCTACAATTAATAACCAAAGAGCGTTTTGACGGGCTTTTGGGCGCTAAAGGGCGCTCACTTACTTATCAAAGCTTGCAACACTTAGATAAAACCTTTTGGCAATTATTTACTCGCTTTCGTGTGTTTGTTATTTTTGATGAAGTTCATCATTGTGCAGGCTCAAACATCGAAAATGCCAACGCTTGGGGTGAACAAATAATACGAAACATTAAAGACAAAGCTACTTATACATTGGCGCTAACAGGAACGCCTTGGCGGTCTGACACTGCGCCAATTGTTCTTTCAAACTACTTATATCCTAGCAATAAAATTTCTTGTGATTATATCTACGGCCTTACTGAGGCGATTAAAGACGGTGTTTGCAGAATACCTCAAATTGTCGCGGTTGATAATAACAGCATTTCCATTGTTGAAGATGAGGAAACTAAAACATTTAATAGCTTCAAAAGCTTATTATCTGAATCTGCGGTGCCCTACCAAAGCGTCATAGAAAATGAAGCGGTTATTAAATACATACTTTCATCGGCACAAAAAAAATTAAACAATATTCGTTTATCCTCTCCTAGCGCTGCCGGTTTAATTGTTGCCAGCTCAGTTGCACATGCAAAAAACATCGCAAACATACTCAAAACACACCTTAACGATGAATGTGCTGTTGTTACTTATCGGGAAAGTGAACCCACTGAAATTATTCAACGATTCAGACACAGCTCCTCCAAATGGATTGTTTCGGTAGGCATGATCAGCGAAGGTACAAACATTCCAAGACTTCAAGTATGCTGCCATTTAACAAATATAAAAACAGAAATGCATTTCAGACAGATTTTAGGTCGAATTCTTAGAATTACTCCCTCTAAAAATCAAAATGCTATTATGTATATGCCTGCACAACCGAAGCTCTTAGAATACGCTTATCGCGTTAAGCAAGACGTCCCTTTTGAGGCGGATGTTGTTAAGTTTGATAAGATGAAACAACCTATTGAAAATGATGTAACAGTAATTACTTCAGATGCAGTTACTTTCGGTGACAAAAAAACTAAACATCTAAAACCTGAAATTCACATAACCGACCCAGAAACTCATGATGGGGTAATTGTTAGCTCATATCTTACAGAGCAAAGTGAACCACACTTTTTAACCCGCTCTTACGAACAAATCGTTAATATTTTTGGGCGTTTTAAACAAGAAGCTATTTCGCTAAGCTTAAATGAATAAAAGTAAATATACGGCTGACGTATATTTAATAGATCCCTATCTTAATGAGAATAAACACTTTGGCCTTGACCAGGGTATTTTTCAAAAATATGCATATAAACCTCGCTACAGGTTTTTGGCCATAAATTGTCATCGTATGATTCAGGTAAGTTATCTAATACCTCCTCAATCATATTTTTAACTCTAGCTTTAGTTCGCTGCTTCTTACGCCAATCAATAACCAGTATTTCCTGCATTTTTCCTGTTAATTCTTTAGCTATTTCTTTAACTTGATTACGTTCTTGCTCTGTTAGTGGTGCGTCTTGAATCATCAAGTCGTACACTGCTAGCTCTTCTTCAGCTAAGCCTTCACGAACGGTACGCTTTTCTTCATGCTCTAACTCATTAATAAACCCTTTCAGGCGATTAAAAAATTCTTCTGCGGTATATGCACCTAAATTATATTCTTCAATTAAATCTAAAAACTTTTGCTGTAAATCTTGGCGCGTTTTGTTTTTAAGCACCATTGGCTGCAATTTCCGCTCAATTAGGTTTTTAAGTTTCTCAGCATCTGATTGTTTTGGTTTCTCAATCGATGAAGCCATTGTAGCTAAAGCATCAAAGTCTATATTTGCAATGTTTATAGGATCTGGCAGGTTGCTTTGTATTCTGATAGTGGAAATTGATTCATCTAATAAGTCATTAACTTGGTTACGCACAACATCCAATACATCTTCATCATCAATTGATAAACCAGATTTCAAACGCATTTGAGAATAAATTATATTAATAGCGATACGATAAGGTACATATTGATTAGCGCTATCGTCAGGCATAATGGCCTTAAAAATACGGTTAATTTGCCTTATAAAAGACGTAAATTCTTCTTTATTTTTCGGTTCAAGCAGTATTTCGCTAGCGTTATCTAACAATGATAATTTGGCAAAACCATCAGCAGAGGCCGATACAATTTGGGTTAAGTCAATATCAACACTACCTAAGAAGACAAGAAGCTCATTGATAGCTATACCTAATGCAGCGACTAGTTCAGATTTATCTTTTGCAGGGCTATCAACTTTATAAGGTGCGCCGCCTTCAGTAACGCCACCCCCATATAGCCCTAATGCCTGTTGTAGGGCATTAAATATATTAATGTAGTCTACAATCTGTCCCGCAGCCTTTCCCTCATACACACGATTAGCACGTGCAATGGTTTGCATCAAAGTATGGCTTTTAAGCGGCTTATCTAAGTAAAGAGTTGAAACAGATGGGGCATCAAAGCCTGTTAACCACATCGCGCATACAAATACGATTCTTAAATTATCTCCAGGGTCTTTAAACTTTTCGTCTATTTTTTCTTTTAAGAAACGCTCTCTGTGTGGTTTATAATCAAGCCCTTTTTTAGCAAGTCGCTCGTCATCATTTTGCCCACCCGACACAACAACCGCCATATCAGCACTTTCCATATGCTGAATTTGAAATTGCAGTTTGTTTAAGCGGCTTCCCGAAGTATGTTTGGCTTTTGCTTTTAAGCTACTGAGCTTTGTTTTCCACGCTAGTTGAACTTTGTCATACATCTTAATAGTAGTGGCTTTATCAATAGATACCACCATTGCTTTGCCTAGCATCCCATTACTGAAAGGGTCACGATTGATATAGTGCTCAACCAAATCAGCAGCAATAGTCTCTAGCCGATCTTCTCTAGTAATGATGTGATAAGCCTTAGAGAATTCAGACTCTAAACGCGCTTCTTGTTCTTCAGTAAGGTCTGCTTGATCAAGTATGTCAGCAATATCATCTCCAATAGTATCGCTCGACACTGAAACTTCAGGTACACGGTTTTCGTAATATAAAGGAAGTGTTGCGCCATCATCAACGGCATCAGCAAAGTTATAGATACTAATGTAATCACCAAACACTTCTTGTGTTTTAGCCTCTCCTGCAAGCAACGGAGTGCCTGTAAATGCCATAAACGAAGCATTAGGCATAGCATTACGCATATTCATTGCTAAAGAGTCGTATTGACTTCTGTGGGCCTCATCAGTGATAACAATAATATCGTCACGTTCAGATAAAACCGGATAGTTTCCTTTTTCGTCACCTTTAAACTTTTGGATTAAAGTAAATACAAAGCGGTGATCCTCACCAAGCAACGCTTTTAATTGAACACCTGAATCTGCTTGGCAGTTTTCGGTAACAATGCCTGCAGAGTTAAAAGTTTTATATATTTGGTCGTCTAAATCAGTTCTGTCGGTGACTAATACAAACGTCCAATTACCGGTATATTTACGAAATGCCTTTTTACAGAAGAAAACCATTGAAAAGCTTTTACCGCTACCTTGGGTATGCCAAAAAACACCCAGCTGACCATCACGCTCTTTCACGTTATTAAGACCACACAATGCCTGATTAACACCTAAGTATTGATGATACTTAGCAATGATTTTAATCGTTTGCTTTGTCTTAATATACAAAGTGTAGTTTTCAATAATATCTAAGAGTCGGTTTTGCTCACACACCCCACGTATAACAACTTCTAAACTAACTCGGCGCTCTTCTTTTTCATTCTCTACTTTCTTCCATTCAGCAAAGTGCTCCCACTGGCTAGATATAGAGCCAACCTTTGATTGCACACCATTAGAAAGAATAATAATCTGGTTATAGGTAAACAATTTTGGAATAGTATTTTTGTAATCAGCTAAATTGTTTTTATAAGCGCTAAGTAAGTTTTTATGACTTGCTTTTAGTTCAATAAAAACACTTGGTAAGCCATTAATAAAGCCGATCAAATCTGGACGACGGGTTTCAATTTCACCCGTTATGCTCATCTGGCTACAAAGCAAGAAGTCATTGTTAGTAGCATCCGACCAATCTATATATTGAACAACGCAATCATCTTCATCTTCAGCATTTGTTGTATAAACATAGCCACTGGTTAATAGCTCATAGACTTCTTCATTAGCAGATATTGCGGTCATCGCACTTCTATCGCGCGCTATTTCGTCAATAGCTTCTTGAATAATAAGTTTATTAATATCCGGATTTAGCTTTAGTAACGCAGTTCGTAACCTTGCGAATAGCACAACATCATTGCGGGTTTCCCTGCCAAAAAACATAGGGTTATTAGTCAGAGATTCATTATCTAATGAACCAAAAACTTCATCCCAACAAATTGCGGTTTCCCAGCCTAAATCTGAGAATAATTGAATCGCAGGTTGCTCTACTAAAGCATCTTCCGTGTATGTCATTAAAACTCCCTTATTTTCCTTTCTAATTCTTTTTTTGTTTCATATTCAATTTGATGGTCAATATGCTCTACAAAATCAGATGCCCAGTTTTTTACCTTAATGCTTTCATGGTACATCAAGGGTTGAATTACCTCTTTATCGGCTTTAAGGTAAGGAACTAATGAGCCGACCCATGATCTACTTAAAAAATTAGCTGATATCTCACTAAGGAAGGCCTTGTTATCAGAGTATTCAGATAACAATTGAACAATCAATGGATTTATAACACGCTTATCATTATTTGAGGTAAACATTGAAATTGCACGCCCTACGACAATAAGTGCAGATTCATTTTGGCACCAATCAATAATAACCTCAGGCTCCAAGATATCAAAAATACTCTTATCTCTTTTTTTATAAGATTTACCACTGCCTAGTAAATCGACTAAACGGTACTGTTTTATCGCGCTACCATCAATAAACTTGTCCGCTATCTTAGGCCAAATATAATTACCATGTAATTTAAAGGCTTTATAAAAACCTTCACCTAAGTAATCCCATAAATCAGAATAGTCGATATCATGATTGCCAACTTGCTCAACTAGATGCAAACATAGTTGTAATGCAAACTCTTCATTTTCAGACTTTAATAGTTTTTTAACTGAATTTAACCAATAGAAACTATCAAAATGGCGAGTCTTGTCTTCTTGTTTAAAAGACACGTTGAGTACTAAATGAATTAGAGCTGGGGTTAATTTTTTAAAATCAATATCACTACGACCGTGTGTATACATATTGATATTATCAAGTGCGACCCAAGCACCTGTTGGATCAATTTCACTTAGTGTCATACAAAATTGGGCTATTTCATGCTCTTTTAGATGCTCTGTAACACTTCCATGCGCAAGTATTGATGCCGAATGGCTAGGTAACTGATTGTTTTTAATTAATCCTATCAATGTATTTAAGTGAGAACTTTCGATTTTTCCTGTACAAAGAGAGCTAGGGTAATATTGGATTAAATGTTCATCAGCCTCTATTAACCCTATTACTTGAAGCCATTCATTTGAATTTTTAACGTAAAGCCCACTTAAAAAACCGGCAAAAAACTGCGTGCTTACATTCATGTTTGTACGAAAATAGTCAAACAGTTCATTCAATAACAAACCATAAGAATCTGACTCTAACACCAGATACTTTGCAAAAACCCAGCTTTGTTTTTGCTCAGGAAAAGTCATTAATAATTCAAAATATTTGACGAGTTCAGAATGACTGTTTTTTAGCTCTAAGGATAATTTTTTTGCGTTTTCAGCAGCTATATCAATATAATGACCATCATTGTCTATAACATGTTCTCTCGATGGGTTGAGTACAATTAATTTTAGCTTTTCTTCTATACTATCCTCCGTAGGAGACAATAGTTTTTCCCAAGACCTCAAAAGGTCTCTCTGCTCTTGTCCCATTCCTTCAGAATCATACTGCAAAGCATGGACTATTGATTGAGAAGCAGCAGGCCAATATTTTCCAGTAAGCATTATTATTTCTTTTATCAAAGAGTTCAGTTGTTCTGGTATTTCATACCTCATTAACCCTCTAATTTGATTACCAAAAGCTTCCTTAACTTCTGCAACTAAACGGTCACGTTTAATAATCTCAAGTAATATATTTAATAAAGACTGCCAGTAGTCATAAATTTCTTGATACTTTTTCGGACTCCACTCTGTAAGCTCAGCTTTAGTACCTTGAAACTCTGCGCCAATGGTTCTTGTACCACCATGTGTATTAATTGCAGTTTTAACCGCTTCAATAATCACTACGTCTGCGCTTTCAATATTTAATGTTAAAGCTCTCTCTAAAATAGCAAGTCTTTCACTAAAGTCAGCCTCTGTTCCCGATAATTGCCAACGAAATAGCTGCGAAAACTGTCCTAGAGCATTATTACTAAAGCTTTCATTTTCAAATTGAGCCAGTTTAAATAAGCACCAAGATGCTTTTTCAAAACAAGATTTATGAAACGCCAGCATTTCCAATGCCCAAACAAGGTTTCGTCTAACTTCTCCAGCTATTTTTTGTATTTCTTCATCAGTTAGCTGCGAAATCACTCTGTATAACTGATTATTTGTAACAGTAGGGCTCACCTCAACCAAAGCGCGAAAAAGTCTTGAACCCTGCTTAGATAGCAACAATTCCGCTTGGCCAAAAGGGTGGTTAGCAGCACAAAAATTCTCAACAAATGACTGCACATTAATTGATGAATCCAAGTACTTTATTTGATTGCAAAAACTCTCTTGTAATCTAGCCGGAAGCTTAGAAACAATTTCACTTTGTCTATCAAATGTACTAGTGTTCCACCACTCCATTGCCAAGTTCAAGGCTAATGGTTTAGGGACTATACGAGCTAGGCTTCCTGTACAGTTAATTAGCTCTTTTTCCTTAAAAATCATGATAGTATTTTCAAACGTTATTTGGTCTGTACCCGCGATACTATTTAAAAACTCCGCATCTTCATTGACATCCTCCCTAATTCCTTTTTGAAATCTAAAATAATCGAAAAGCGAAAAGACTTTAAGTAACTCTCTAGCTTTGTCACTAAGACTTCCATCACCATTTATTAACTTTTCTACAAGGTCTGATTCACTAAAACTTGTAGTAATACGACCCTCTTGCTGAAGCTCTTTAATAGTCATTTGCGCTAAAAGAGGGAATCCCTCAATAAATTTCTCTAGCTGTTGTTTCGATGATTGGTCAAGTTCAGGAAGGCGAGAATCTATAATGTTGGAAATTTGCGCCGATTCTAACTTTTCTAGCTTAATGCGGATGCTATTTGTTAGTTTTTTTTCCTCTTCGTGATAAAAATAAGTTGTAATAAGTTTAAGAGGAGAATCATTAACCTCAATAGCATTGGTTGCATAGTTATGTAACTCAACATTACAATTGTCTATGATTACAAACCCAAGCGCTCCATTTTCTGCAGCTGTCTTTATCGATTCTTTAACCGTGTACTCATTCTCTGAACCACTAAAAATAATAAAGTCACTGTCCTTTAAATTATTTCTACTTTTATATTCAATCAACAATCGAGACTTACCAAGACCAGAAAGGCCTGTAAGTCTGATAGAAGAGCTATTGGAGTTTAGTGCTTCTGACAGCCCTTTTAATGCATTTTTTCTCGCATCATCCTCTTCGTAAGCGAGTTCATGCTTACGTTCATCGTATTTAAGCCATTCTTTAATAGGTTTAGCACCATCTAAGTTGAAATTACCAACGGATGGCGAGCTTTTTATAAACATCTTCAACAGTAAAACAACTGTATCGCTTTCCGAATTTGGTTTGACTATAGAGCTATGATTTACTCTATTTATTGTTTTTATAGGGTGATATCTAAATAAACTTTTTGAACTCACCGACGATACAACGGTTTCATTTGCATCAATAATACTTAGGATATTTAGCTGGTCGCTTAATTTTTTATCAGTCCAAGCTTCATCTAATGCATCTATATCACTTGAGTTGTTTGTAAGGGATTTTAAGTGCCGATTACGAAAAGCAATGAATTGACCAATATTTGCTAATCCAGAGCCTCCATGTGGAACATCAAAAAAGCATACTTTTTTGATGTTGTGCTTAGTTTCTAATTGGCTAAGCCTCACAAGAAGCCGTTTTATAACCAAGCCCCCCATACTGTGACCTACTAGAATGATCTCATCATTGGCAAGATCACAGCGCGCTTCAAGATCTGTAAGCAAGCCATTCGCAATGTTTAAAATCGTAGGTCCTGATGTTAAGAATTGTGCTATCAAATGTGGTGAAGTGTATCCGTACTCTATGACAGTATGTTCTATATCAGGATCATCTATAATAAACTGTGGGAAATTTCCCCACGTTTTATCTATTTCTCCACCTAATCCATGAACAAAAACTATAAATTTACTCATTAACTAATCCTTTAATTCAATTTGACCTGATATTAATTTAGGTAACAGCATATCTCGCTGTTGTTTAAGGTTTTCATTTCTTGAGACCAAGTTCCAACATTGTTTCACCATTCCTTCAACAATAGAATTCCACTCATCCATCAATTCTTGAGGTGGTATAAACAGGTTAAATTTTCTGAAATCTTTAAGAATAATCCTAGGGATCGCAGCACCTGATACGTAGTTCTTCATTCGCTCTTTAACTAAAGGGCTTCTAAGACAATAAGCAAGCCAGTGAGGCTTCACTTTTTCATTTGGACGTATGATTGCAATTGAAGATAAAAGCGCCATTTCAAGTTCTTTTTCTACAACGAAGGTATGTTTTAAATAACTGCCATCTTTAGCAACTAAGATATCGTTAGCTTTAACAACTGAATCTTGTCTCTTAAGATCCTCGTAATCCTCATATGATATCTGACGACACTTGGATACATTAATTCCAAAGTCATGCATATCTTTAACCGATGCCATAGGGACTCCAACATCAACAGATTTGGGGCTTTTATGTGACCCATCAGTTATCTTATTACAAAGTTCTTCAAGTGCAACAATCTGCCACCCCTCTGGAATTTGGCCTAGTGGTGAGTCGATGAGTTTTGGATTGCCGTCTGCATCAAGGTTGTCTTGGTGGTTTGCGTAGCGGAAGTTAACAAACCATTCGCGATACAGTGATTGCGCCATGTTTTCTAAAATCGCGATTCGGCGGTTGTTGTTTTCGATTAGGTTGTCGTATTTTATCAAAACTTCTCTAACGGATTTCTGAAACGATAAGTCTGGTAACTTGACCTTGTAAGACTCCAACGAATTGATCGTAATTTGAGATATTGAAGCCCCTGAATCTAATTTTGATTTTAATTTTTCAGCATGTAGTAACTCTTTGAAATAAAACTTATCCACTAATTTCGTATCAACAGAGAGGACTATCGATAAATTAGTGATCCATGACTTCGGAGGAGATATTTTCACATCTCCAGTACCGCCTACGCCACGCGCAACGACTATTACTTCAGGATTCTCGTAAAGATACTCACTTGTATATCCTGTAACTCTATAACCACTAAAGACTGGATGACCTTTATCAGTAAATTTGGTCTTAGCAAGCATTTTTCCATATTTTAGAGAAGCAATATCAGAAATAGCATATTCTTTAAGTTCCATTTTTATAGCCTCCCTAAAATATTTACTACGTTTTCACCTATAAGTGATTCCAACTCATGCGCTTCAGCATTCAACACCTCTAACTCTTCTTGTAGTGCTGTTAAACTAACCGTAAAATCTTCGTCACTTTCTTGCTCACCTTCGGCAACACCGACATAGCGACCAGGATTTAAGCTATAGCCTTGCTCAATAATTTCGGCTTTAGTTGCCACTTTACATAAGCCAGCGATATCTTGATAAGTCAGTTCTCCATTATCATTAGCAAAGAAGTTTCCTAAATTAAACTTACCGTCATTACCTACATCAGGGTGAGTTTCAAGGTAAGTATTATTAATAGCTTGGCCACGGTATAAACGTACAATGTTGGCAATAAAGTTAAGTTGCTCACTGGTGTAATCACGCACAGCACGGGTTACTTGGCGGAAAATATGGCGCGCGTCGATAAATAACACTTTGTCTTTGTTATGCGCAGGTTTGTTTTTATCTAAAAACCATAAGGCACATGGTAAAGTTACGGTGTAAAAAAAGTTACTTGAAACAGCAACCATGACATCAACGCCATCTTCTTCAATCAACTTTTGACGGATCTCTTGCTCTGATCCACGGGCATCACTGGCTGAGTTTGCCATAACAAAACCGGCACGGCCTTTTTGGTTAAGTGCTGAGTAAAACATTTGAATCCACAGATAGTTACCGTTGTCATTACGCGGCATGCCATAAGGAAAACGGTGTTTATCACCTTCTAATCGGTCTTTTTGGATTTCGTTAACGTTAAACGGTGGGTTAGCCATCACATAGTCAAACTGACCATACTGTTTACCGTCTATTACATCACCTTTAGCTAAATCGAACGGGTCTTCATAATAAGAGTTACCTTCACGGATATCGCCCTGCAAACCATGTACAGCAAGGTTTAACTTAGATAAACGAACAGTATCACCTGTTTTTTCTTGCCCAAATACAGATAACTCATCAGAGGCATCTTTATTATGTTTTGCTACAAAGTCGGCAGAGCTGATAAACATACCACCACTACCACAAGCAGGGTCAAATACCTTACCGTGGTAAGGTTCAATCACTTCCGTGATTAACTTTACTAATGCTGAGGGCGTGAAGAATTCACCACCGCCTTGGCCTTCAGTTTTGGCAAACTCATTAAGGAAATACTCGTAAATACGGCCAAATATGTCTGAGCTAAGAGTGAAATCGATGTCATTAAAGTTTTTAAGTAAACTCTTGAGCATGTCGTTTTCAAAGCGAGAATAGGTTTTAGGTAGGGCATCCTTAATTGCTTCGTTGTCAGCTTCTAGCGCTTTCATGGCATCATTCACTTGTACACCAATATTAGAGCCTTCAGGAAGTGCTAGTAGGTTAGAGTAGAGCGCTTCGTCTGGCACATACATTGCGCCTTCAGCTTGGATTTTTGACTTTATATCGCCACTGCCACGACGGCGAGAGCTAGACTGTTCTTCTATCTTACTTTTTGCCAGAGTAAAACGGTACTCTGCATACTTAAGAAAAATTAAACCCAGTATTGGTCGAGAGTATTCTTGAGCTGTTAAGCCTGTGTTAGCGCGTAATGAGTCCGCTGCTGACCATAAACGTTTTTCTAATTCTTCTATCTTTTTAAAATCTGCCATTTTTATAATCCTTCTTATAATTCCCTTTATGTAGGGTAATGTATCAAATATGAGTTTACTTATATACAAACTGAACAGTACGACTATCTTATTGATATTTAGCCAGTAGTAATTTCAACGTTTTTTGAGATTGTTCAAACTCAACTTGATAGTTATTTAGTATTTGTAGTTCTTGCTCAACATCTAACTCTTCAACTTCAACGTTTCTAACAATGTAACGTGAAATATTGAGTTCGTTATTTTGCTCTCTAATTTCAGGCATAAATACGGCTTTATAACGATCGTCGTCAGCTAGCTTTCCTGCCGCTAAATCAGCTATTAACACTGCGTCTTCTTCTGAAATAGTTATTCTGTTTTTGTTGCTTTTACCTATTTCACTGGCATCCACAAATACCACTGAAGAACCTGCTGGTTTGTTTTTATTAAGCACCAAAATAACAGGGGGGATGCTTGTGCCATTTAGAACATTAGCGGGCAAGCCAATAACAGCTTCCAGTAATTCGTTTTCTAGCAAATGCTCTCTTACTTTTGCATCGTAACCGCCTCGAAATAAAAAACCTTGGGGTATTAAAATGTAACCTTTACCCGTTTCATTTAATTTACTTAAGGCTTGTTGTATCCATAAGCTATCACCAGCAGCTGCCGATATTGGCTTATCTTTAAGTACTTCGATAAAAGGAGCGCCTACTAACATGCGCCGTTCATCTGCACCAAATTTCTGAGCCATTGGCGGCTCCATAACAACTAAATCAAATTGTTTGTCTAATCCAAAATTTGACTCTAAAAGTGAGTCTGTATTTGCCAACTTGAAATGTTTATTTTCAAGCGCTAGCAATCGGTAAGCAGAGATATAAGTACTACGATTTTTTTCTTCTAAGCAAAGAGTCTCTGAATTTAAGCTAGATGCTACTCTTGCTAAACCACATGCTCCGTCATACAAGGACTTACCACTACAATCACCAACTAGCGCAGAAAATATCCTTTCCATATTAAGGTTGGCTAAATCTGCTGAAAACCTTCCAAGTACTTGTGCATTCATTTCTCTTAAAGCCTTAGCAAGCGTGTCAAAGTTTGAAATGGCTGCGATGAAAGAGACGACAAGGTTGATTATCTTCACGTCAATTCGATGTTGGTCTGGCGCTGAGCATATCTCAGTTGGATAATTTTCCTCTAACGCTTTTCCAGCTTCTATTAGCATATCTAACTGTTTAGCATGACCGCTATTCACGATTACTTCGAATAACTCAGAGTTTTCCTTCGCAATAAAAGCAACATAAGTAACTAATTCTAATATGTGTGGCACCTCCATTGAGCTACGGCTATTATCAATTAGGCTCCTTAATTGTTTTGTTAAATGCTCCATTACTTAGCTCCTTTAATTAATTGAGTAATATAAGCCGTTGAAACTTTCTTCTGTTGTTCTGCCAAATTGAGTGTTGATTGATAAGCCTGGTTGCTAGCATGAAATAGTTCTGCAATTTCATTTTGTTTATTCAACCCTGGCAGCTCAATCACTAACTTTTTGATACTTGATAAGCTTATATTTGTAATTATTGCACCTGTGCTGATCGTATCTAACTGGCTTTGACCAACAGATGAGTTAAAGTAAGCTACAAGCACTTCCCCAAGTAACTCATTGTTATTTGGTCTAAGTAAAATAAAGTTAGCAGAAGCAATTACATTAAGTTCGGCAATGGCTTTAGTAACGTAACCGGCCTTTATTGAGTTACCTTTAGCAAGAAGCACCACATCCCCTTCTTTTAATAGGAAACGCTGAATATCCTTTCCTTCCTTTATTATTATTTCACTAAGCTGTTGCTCAATAATTTCACCATTTAGATTAACAGAGCTACCTGTTAGTAAGTGCAACGCACCTTCAACGTTACTTTCATTCTTTTCGAATAGCGCGTTTGTTGCACCAGTGGTTAATTCATTACATAACACCTCGATAGTTTTCATGTTTCTCTCCTTTCGTTTTAAACCTACGAATTAGGTTGTTGAGGTGATATTAGCTATCAAACTTAGCTAAAGCAAGTAGTTTTTTAAATTTTATTGAGTCGTACACCAAAAACGATTTTGATTGAGTGTTTATAAATATAAAAGAACACTATATTTTTGTATTTAAGGAAACTAACTTCGGTGAAAATTTATTTTAACGGCTTTATTTTAGAAAACTGTTCTTGCCAATTTCTATAGAAATTATCGCATGGTGCGGAAATCAGCTGGAAAACATACAAATGGAATAGAGATACGGAACTTAGTTGTTATTTTTATATGATCTACTCTAGATAATATATGAAGATTTTTTACTTAACTGCAGAATATAATCTGGTCAGTAATATAGTATGTAGGACTTCATTTACATCGGCTTATGAGGTGATAAAAATCTGGAAAATACTACCGTTGGATAAGATTTTTCTGAAAAAACATCGAATATTTCCCGTTTTTCTGGAAAACACACAGATGCTTTATTATTAAAGGCTTTACAGAAAACTTCCAGACTTTACATGTAACAGTAACCCACTACTATGAGATAAGCTTCGGGCTTCGGGCAAAGATTAAAACCTTGTGGTGCTGCCACAAGGTTTTTTTATGCCTATGATTACAAGGTGATGGTGAGTTGTTAAACTCAGTTAAAAGAATAAGAACGTAAACTACTTTGCAATCAATCTCTTTATTCCCTGTACACCTTGTACAGAGTATCTTTCTGTTCCAAATGTTATTTGGTGCATTATTAATTAATAGCCAAAAACAAAGTCGTTCCTTGGTGCTGCTATTTGTATTTCAAGGCTGTGTATGCGCCTTTAACCTGTTAGAAGGGTTAGGCCTTTCTGATTACTTAATCACACCGGCATTTACATTACTGTATGGGCCTATGATTTACTTTTTTACCTTGTCGATTACAGGTAAGCAGCCCTTTATAACATCACACTACGCGGTTCACTTAATTCCTGCGGCTATTTCCTTGGCCTCTACCCACTACACGCAGGCGATCATTTTACTCGGTTCGCTCAGTCAACTTGGCTACTTCTACTTTGCTTATGGCACTTTAAAGGGCTACCACAAACAACTTATGCATGCGCGCTCAGATGCTGAGAGCCTTAAGTTAAAGTGGTTGTTCAAAGCATTATTTATTTTTGCCATTATTGTCGTATTCGATTTGCTGCGCATGAATGTGCAACCAATCACGCCGCTCGATTTAAAGATGTACTGGTACTTATTAAACGAAATACTGTTACTGCTTATGTTTAGCTTTTTGTTGTTCCACACCATCAAGAATAGCTTTCAATTCGAGCCTGTCACATTACCTGAAGAAGCTGAAGAAGCTGATTCGTCTGATGAGCAACTTGCACAGCAAATTTTCTCAACCATTGATAACTTGATTATTAATGAATCGCTTTATCGACAACCTAGGCTGTCACTAAACGACTTAGCAGATCAAACAGGGCTCGGTAGTAAAGAAATATCTTGGGCTATTAACAGCACAACGGGGAACAACTTTTGTGAGTACATCAACCAGCATAGAGTGAATGATGTTAAACGCGAAATAGAGCAAGACTCACCTCAAAAACTCAGCCTGATAGAACTGGCATTTCAAGCTGGCTTTAATTCTAAATCGACTTTTAATGCGGTGTTTAAAAAAGAAACGGGATTAACGCCGAGTCAATTTAAGAAGCAAACACTAAAAAACAGCTCATAAAACAGACAAAAAACGTCCTAAATCCTGTTTTAGGACGCTTTTTTACAGCCCAAACGCTAATTTAAACAAAAAACAGCTTTGAGACTCCAGATGTACAAGTCCTATTTTTTACTACTAATATTGTGCCTATTAATAAACTTTTCGGGTTCTGCGTTAGCAACGAATCATTCTTTAGAGGTAACGAATCAAGCCTTAAAAGTGCAACCAAATCGCGTTGGTGCAACAGACCCAATCGCTTACTTTCAATCGAAAACAGCAGCAATAGAATTTGCTAAACAACAAAACTGGGCTCTGGTGAATAAACTCACAAAACAGCTCATTAATGAATATCAAAATGATGGCGATACTTGGTATTTACTTGGTCTCAGTTATTTTCAATTGGCCGATTATCAAAATGCCAGCAATGCTTTGCAACGCGCACTTGCAATTGGGACTAGCTTAAAAGGCATTCCTAATGGGGCTAGTAATCCTAACGATTTAATGGTGAAAATTGCAGAGGCATACGCAGAGCTTAATAACCAACAGCAAGCCGAGTATTGGCTCAAAAAAGCACTGGCAGCAAGATGGGATGACCGCCCAACACTTGCTGGCACCAGCTTATTTAAATCTGGTACTAACCCTCACTTTGAACGCTTTGCGCAATCAACCAGTTATAAATCACTTGCAGGTAATAATTTGGAGACTGAACTCAATCGAGATCAAAAATGGCGCACCGATTTAGCGTTTTTAGCTGCAGAGATTAAACGTTTACACGTGGCAATGTATCAAAACATAAGCCCTCAACAATTTGCTGAAAAAGTAGCAAGCATTGATAAAGCGATTCCTATTATGATTGATCAGCAAATTATTTTTCAGTTTATGGAGCTAATTGCACTACTTGGCAATGGTCATAATTTATTGATCCCAGCATGGGGTGAAAAAGGCAACTTTCAGCAATTGCCATTTCAGTTTTATCAATTTAGTGATGGCTTATACATCACCAAAGCAAGTAGTGATTACCAGCAATATATTGGCTATAAAGTTGCAGCATTTGCCGATACACCAGCCGATCAAGCCCTTGAGTTAACTAAACGTGTTAATGCTCGTGATAATGAAATGCAAACCCTGTGGTTGGGCCCATATTATTTAAGTTTGCTTGATGTACTAAACGGGCTTGGCATTAGCAAAGGTAACGAGGTAACACTCACGCTCAGCTCACCAAAAGGGGCTATCACCACAGTTACACCAGCGCTCAAGTCAATGCAATTTGCAGGTTTTCCTAAGTTACCAAAACTTACTGAACACCCTACGCTTAGATACTTAGCAAAAAACAACACGCCGTTTTGGAGCGAACAAATCAAAACGAATAAATTACTGTATGTACAATTCAATGATGTGCGAAATAGCAAAGATCTCACACTTGCTGAATTTGCTATGCAGCTACAAGCACAAATCAAACACGATGACATTGAGCATATGGTGCTAGACCTTCGCCATAACAGTGGTGGTAATGGCTCGCTCAACCCACCTATGGTGGCAACTGCCGCATTTTTTAAAGTATTAAAGCCACAAGGAAAGTTATTTATATTAATTGGCCGCAATACGTTTTCGGCAGGCCATGATGTAGCAGTTAAGATTGCCAATATAGTGCCAGCGATTTTTGTAGGTGAACCATCAGGCACCCGCCCTAACGTGGCTGGTGAAGCAGGCTGGTTTAACCTACCATACAGTAAACAAACAGGACTTATTTCGAGCCAGTTCCACCAGCAAAGCAGAGCTGAAGATCATCGTATTTGGTTAGCGCCCGATATGCCAATTACACTTTCTGCAAAAGATTACTTTGCAGGTGTCGATCCGGTGATGGATGCTGTTTTAACCATAACTAAGCAATAAACAGTGCTGGCATAAACCTTGTAACTATTCAGTTATAGCAACAATTTGCCCTTGTTTACTGTGTAATTAAGCAACTTTTACGCAGTACTCAAGGCATTTTTACAAGGAGGCACTGTGTCTAAATCTGCAATTTTATATCGCATGGTGACCGATGAGCATATTTGCCCCTTCGGTTTAAAATCAAAAGATTTATTAGAGCGACATGGTTACGATGTTGATGATCGTCACTTAACCAGCCGTGAGCAAACTGACGAATTCAAACAGCAGCATAATGTAAAAACCACGCCACAAACCTTTATTGATGATAAACGTATAGGTGGGTACGATGATTTGCGCGATTTTTTCAATCTGACCAAAGCGGGTCAACAAGGCACAACTTACACGCCAGTGTTAGCTATTTTTGCAGTCACACTATTACTCAGCTGCGGGTTTAGCTATGCCAATGGCGACGCTTTATTGTCTATGCAAAACTTAATGCTGTTTATTGCACTGTCGATGGCGGTGTTAGCAATTCAAAAGCTACAAGATTTATATAGCTTTTCAAACTCATTTATTACCTATGACTTACTTGCCAAGCGCGTTGTGCCTTATGCTTATGTTTATCCTTTTATTGAAGCCTATGTTGCCATCGGGATGGTGGCCAAACTTCCGGCCTTAGCGGTGGCGCCGTTCTCGTTATTTATTGGTGGTATTGGTGCGGTATCAGTATTTAAAGCTGTATATATAGATAAACGTGAACTCAAGTGCGCGTGCGTCGGTGGCAACAGCAATGTACCGCTAGGTTTTATCTCATTAACCGAGAATCTATTTATGATAACAGCGGGTCTTTGGATGCTAGTTAGTTGATAAAACATATAACGGTTTTGCCCCTTTATTACTGTTCTACCGTGGTTAAATCTGCAAAATTTAGTTAGTATGGTCACGTGTTATTTTTTATTAACGCTCCATCAATTAGGAATTTATGAACAAAGATTTACTGCTCCATCCGGTACTTATTTCACTAGCAATGATCACTATTGCGTTTACTCTTAAGGCGCTGGTTGACAGATTTGCGCGCCATAAAGCAGAAAAAAAAGAAAAAGATATTCGCTATATTTCGCACAATATTAAGCACTCTATTAACCTAGCAACGGTGCTATTACTGCTATTTGTATGGTCTACTGAAATCCAGAACTTTGCGCTGTCGATCGCGGCATTTGCAGTGGCTATTGTATTTGCGACCAGAGAGTTTATTCAATGTATAATTGGCTTTTTCTATTTAGTTACCACGCGCCCGTTTCGGGTTGGTGACTGGGTACAGGTTGGTGAATACTATGGTGAAATTGCTGAAACCGATTGGATCAAAACCACCATGCATGAAATTGACATGCACACCTATCAGTTTTCTCGCAAAACCATTTATATTCCGAATAATAAGCTGATCACTAACCCGATTAAAAACTTAAACTTTGTAAAACGTTTTACCACTCATCACTTTAGTATTGTGCGTAAAGAAAGTTTTAATCCGTATCCAATTTACGAAACTCTAACCACGAAAGCGAAGCAATATTGTGAAGAGTTTCAAGATGTGGCTGGTCGTTATAATTCGATTATCGAAAGAAAATTAGATGCAAAAATTTCTGGCCCTGAGCCTGAAATACACTTTAGCACCACCGAATTAGGCGAGTTTAAAGCCAGCTTCACTTTATTCTGTCCCACTGACAAGGCGCTGGGAATAGAGCATAAGCTAACTGCCTTTTTTATGGAGCTTTGGTACAGTGAAGCTGCAAAACAACAAAGCAGTAACTCTCACATATAATAAGAATATGCCACTATATGGACATAGTTTAACTCACTTGATTAAAACTGAAGTGAGTTAAGCTTTTAACGCTAGCCTCCCGATCTAATATCTCGCTCAAACTCAGTTTCAGTTTTTACTGGCTGACAAGTTGATTGAACCGTGCTCTTATTACTTTCATCTTCGTCAGAACTAAAAATTGTGTAGCTATAGTCTGTTTCAACTTCACCACCTAAGCACTCATGCTCTGCAAATAATTCATCTCCATAACCCTCTGGCATTTCTTTTGACGCACACCCACTGAGGATCAGAAATGTTATTAAAATTGACATTACTTTCATATTAATCACCTTAAAAGAACACGTTATAACTCATACTCAAAATGCCATGATGGAAGCTTGTTGAGTAATGGCAGAAGTGCTTTTTCTTTTCTTAAATCACGACGCTCTCTCTCTAACTGTTCTCGCTCTCGGCGTAACTCTTTACTTTGGCTACTTGACGATTTATCACTCGCTAATTCATTACTAATAGATTGCAGCCGCCAATTAATATTATTAAGTCGATCATCTATCTCGGCTTTCCTTGCTTCAAATTGATAACGCTCGTTACCTTCTTGCCATGCTTTTCTAAACTGTGTGTCATTACAAATCCCGTTATACGCATCGCCTCGCAAACCTAGGGTAAAGCCATTTTCAGGCTCACAAAAGGCTGCGAGCCCCTGTTTGTAACCAGCTTGATAATCATCTAATTTTGCAGTGATGCCAAATTCACTACAAGCAGATATGATTTCTCTGCCATGTTCAAATGTATACCCTTGCTCACCATGACTAAAGCCTAAATTTGTCCAATTGGCCTGTATACATTCATCCTGAGACAAAGAAGAGCATCCTGATATAGATAGTAGAAATAAAATAAACATACAACGGCTAAACATGCTATTTCCTGAAGTGTCATAGACTATTCAAGTACCTATTTTAAGAGATACTCGTTTAAAGTGAATGATAAAAATGTAACAAGCTATTCTAATTCCGTTGAAGTTTAAAATTTACGACAAAACTTAATCCCTTCATCACTAAAAATAACATGAGGCACACTTATAATATTAAAAAGCTGCCTCATAGATATTTTCTTTATCTAACCGTTTGAGTCGGATTAGTTGGTACATTATTTTGCTTCATTATCCAACGGGCTATGTTATCTTTTCGCATGAACTTAACACCAGTATGCTGTTTTGCATACTGGATAAAATCATCAAGCGCTTTTACTCGTGCAGGCGTTCCTGCAATACGGTCATGAGCACTAATCGACATCATTCGTCTTCTGTGTTTTCCTTCAGCGTATAACACGTCAAACTCATCTTTTAACTCTTGTAAGTAGGCTTGGGCCGTCATTGCAGTGCTTCCTGAATAGCGCACAATGTCGTTATTACGAAAAGTATAAGGTACAACCACAAAAGGCTTATTATTTACTGGTGTAAAAGAAGGCTCATCACGCGATAGATCATCAATATGATAAATAAACCCCAGCTCTTGCAAAAGCGTAAGTGTATTTTTTGAGTGTCTCATCCAAAATGCATTAAAGCCAACCGGCCGCATGCCTGTCACTTTTTCGATAATATCTGCACTTTTAATATATGAAGCGCGCTCTTGTTCAACACTCATAGAATATTGTGGTGTCCATGTTTGGCCGTGACCCGATGCTTCATGCCCTCGTGAAACCACTTCTTTAGCAAGTGCTGGATTTAATTCCACAGCCCTACCCACCATATGAGAAGTAACTTTAATATTATGTTTATCCCATAGATCAAGTAATCGTGGGATCCCTTCATTCATCCCATACTGATACCAAGTAGGCGAAATCGTATCGTGATAACCCTGCTCTATTTGAGGAAACGGCCCTGCATCAGAGCTATCTTGTGCTGTTGCCTCAAATTGCATTGAAATAGAAATCACTAATTGTGCATCATCAGGCCAATAGCCTGATTTATCAGATAATGGGGCCGCACTTAACAGCCTACTGCTACACAGTGCTATTAAAACAGTGAGTAAAGGTAAAGCCTTCATTTTTTATCTCCTAAGCTAATTAACGCGGTCCTGCCGTTACTGTGATCTCGGCTGTTTGCAAAGAGTGCTGATGTAAGAAAAACCCTGTAAGTGCACTTGTTGCCCCTTGTGGAACAGCTAATTTTTCTACATCCAATGCATACACTTTATAGGTGTAGCTATGCTTGCGCCCTTCTGGTGGACATGGCCCAAGGTATCCGGGCTTCCCCATATCTGTATTACCTTCAATGGCTCCTTTGGGCAAAGTCGTTGAAGATAGTGAGTTACTAGTAAGAGGAATATCATGTACTACCCAGTGCCAAAAACCACTGCCAGTTGGTGCGTCATTGTCATACACTGTCACGGCAAAGCTTTTGGCTTTCTTAGGCGCATTTTGCCATTTAAGTTGTGGCCTAACATTACTCCCCTGACAACCAAAGCTATTCCAATATTGCTCACTCTTTATTGCCTGCCCTGGCTGTAAATCAGGGCTCGATAAACTAAATTCAGCCGCAAAACTGGCACTACTAAACAGCCCGCTGATCAGTAAAGTAACTACTGAGTTTGAAAAATTAACCATTTTTAGCCCTTATATTTTCAGTTAAAAAAAGTTACTTTTGATACGCTGGGTAATCGGTATAACCTTTGGCTGTACCGCCAAACAATGTACTCCCATCGGTAATCGTGTTTAGTGGCAGTTGCTCTTGAATACGATACGGTAAGTCTGGGTTGGCAATAAAACGACGACCGAATGCAATGTAATCGGCAAGACCTTGTTCAATAAGCTGCGCACCTGAATGCTCGGTATAATTACCGGCAACAATAATCGCGCCACTAAAATACTGACGAAGTGCGGCTCTAAACTCTGGTGTTACACTGGGTGCATCGTCCCAGTCCGCTTCGGCAAGATGAATATACGCAATACCAATTTGCTCAAATTGCTTTGCTGCTAATAAAATAGTGTCAATTGCTTCACTATCACCCATACCACGCTGAGTGATAAAAGGCGCTAATCTAATACCCACTTTATGAGCTCCAATGGCATTACTAATTGCGCCAATAATTTCACAGGCAAAACGAATACGGTTTTCTTGGCTACCGCCATATTCATCTGTGCGTTTATTCGCTGAACGTCTTAAAAACTGATCAATTAAATACCCGTTACCTCCATGTATTTCAACGCCATCGAAACCAGCCTCAATCGCGTTAATTGCCGCTTGCTTATAATCATTTACTATTTCTTTAATTTCTTTAACACTTAGTGCTCGAGGGGTTGGGCAGTCAAGCATCCGTCCTTCTCCATCATCGCCTACCACCCAAACTTGTGCATCTGGAGCAAGTGCAGATGGGGCAACTGGCGTTCCATCATGATGAAATGAAGAGTGCGACATTCTACCAACGTGCCAAAGTTGTAAAAATATTTTACCGCCTTCTTTGTGCACAGCTTGTGTTACTTGCTTCCAACCTTCGATTTGTTCTTGCGTGTAAATACCTGGCGTAAATGAGTAACCTTTGCCCTGAGCAGAAATTTGTGTTGCTTCAGAAATAATCAGCCCTGCAGTAGCACGCTGGGCATAATAAGTGGCCATCAGTTCAGTAGGAATATCGCCCGGTTGCGCAGTTCGCGAACGGGTCATAGGTGCCATCACAATTCTATTTTGCGTGACCATGCCACCGAGTGTTTTAGCTTCAAATAAGGATTCTATAGACATAACTAACTCTCTTATAAATAATGTTTATCTGGATTTAATTTAAATTTCATCACTGCTAAATAGCATTTCGACCTTTATCTCTTCTGGTCCAGGTATAAATACTTGCTGCTCTAATAGCTCTGGCACGGTTCGCTCGAAATAACTTATACCTGTTTGCGCTAAGCGACTTTTCAATCCTTGATAACCTATGCTACGAATGGCAATGTGATCTACCACTCCTCGGCCTTGGATTTTGCTGTTTAATGCTGATAGGTAACCCTGTTGCGCTTTATTACCCGCGGCATTAACCAGATGAATCAAAGCAACGTTATCGCTGCCGTATAACCACGCTCCCTCGAAAGGAAAAGGCGGACGATACCCTTCACTTAGCCCAACTGAATTAATAAAGAACTGTCGCATCGCTTGGTAATCACAACTAGAAATTAATACATGATCTAAACGCATAAACTTTCTCTGTTGATAATAAGTACAACCAGTTTAACTATTTACTTAAATTTGATAATTGAGTTAATATCAAAAACACTATTCATTAATACTGAACTATAAAGAGTAAAGAATGATGGCAAAGATTGATGATATGCAGCTTTTTGTTCATGTGGTTCGCTCTGGTGGGCTTGCTGCAGCAGGGCGAAAAATCGGTTTATCGCCTGCGAGTATGACGGCACGTATCAACCAGCTTGAAAATCACTATCAAACCCGACTCTTAATACGTAATACTCGAAGTATTAAATTAACCGAGGCTGGAGAGCACTTTTTTCAAGGCTGTTTAAGAGTGATTGCTGAAATTGATGCCGCAGAGCAAAGTATTCAGCTTAGTAAAAGCACTCTCTCGGGTAGCCTCAAAATAACCGCACCCTCTGACTTTGGTAAACAGTTTGTTGCCCCTGCAATAGCTAAATTTGTAGCACTGAATCCACAAGTAAAACCACACCTGCATTTAACCGATGGCTTAGTCAATTTAGTGGAAGAAGGCATTGATATTGCTATTCGCTTTGGAAACTTACCCGATAGTAATTTGATTAGCCGAATGATCAAAGCCAATAAACGTGTGTTATGTGCTTCAGCTGAATATTTAAAAATACATGGCCAACCTTTACAACCAAGCGATTTATTAAACCATCGCTGCTTAGTAATGGAGCGACTTGGTCAATCGATGCATGATTGGCATTTTAAAGACGAGGTAATTCGCGTACCTGTAGCTATGAGTAGCAGTGATGGTGCAGTGATCAGACAGTGGGCAATTAACGGTGCAGGTATTGCTCTAAAATCAATGGTAGATATTAATGATGATCTGACTAAGGGTAATTTAGTGACGCTACTTGATGATTATATTCTCGGTTTTAGTAATAAAGATAAACAACAAATTGGCTTACAGTTTCTTTACCCATCAAGGCAATTTCAGCCACGACAAGTTGCCGCATTTATGGATTTTTTTCAGCAGCAAATTTAATAATAAACAGCCGACAAAATAAAACCTTGAGAGTTTGCACTTCCAAGGTTTTATTTATAGCGTTTGGCAGTTATAAAGTTAAGCAGTACCACCTACCGTTAACTGATCAATTTTCAGGCTTGGCTGGCCAACGCCTACTGGTACACTTTGACCGTCTTTACCACAAACACCGACGCCTTTATCAAGCGCTAAATCATTACCTACCATAGAGATTTGTTGCATAACTTCAGGGCCGTTACCAATTAATGTGGCGCCTTTGATTGGCCGAGTAATTTTTCCGTTTTCAATTAAGTAGGCTTCTGAGGCACTAAATACAAACTTGCCTGAAGTGATATCTACTTGGCCGCCACCAAAGTTTGGGGCGAAGATACCTTTTTTAACTGTGCTAATAATATCGGCTTGGCTGTGCTCGCCGCCTAACATATAAGTATTGGTCATACGTGGCATAGGTAAATGCGCGTATGACTCACGGCGCGCATTACCAGTTGGGTTAACGCCCATCAAACGCGCATTCATTTTATCTTGCATGTAGCCTTTTAAAATACCGTTTTCGATAAGTACGTTGTACGCTGCAGGAGTACCTTCGTCATCCACATTAAGTGAACCTCGGCGATCGGCAATGGTGCCGTCATCAACTACAGTACACAGCTCTGATGCGACTTTTTGGCCCACTTTACCGCTAAATGCCGAGGCTCCTTTACGGTTAAAGTCGCCTTCTAGGCCATGACCTACGGCTTCATGCAGTAATACTCCTGGCCAACCTGCGCCAAGTACCACTTCCATCGTGCCCGCTGGAGCGTCAATAGCTTCAAGGTTTACTTTTGCTTGGCGTACGGCTTCTTCTGCGTATTCCATCCAACGGGGTTTACCATCCACCAGTTCTTTAAAGTAACCATAGTCTAAACGTGCGCCACCACCTGCGCCACCGCGTTCACGGCGGCCGTCTTTTTCAAGTAATACCGAACAATTTAAACGGATCAATGGGCGGATATCGGTGGCAAATGTACCATCGCTGGCCGCAATCAATACTTCTTCATACACCGCAGACATAGAGCTAATAACTTGCTCTGCGTCAGGAGCAAGCTCACGAATATAATTTTCAAGCTCACGTAATAAATTTACTTTGTCGGTATCACTCATGCTTTGAATCGGCTGCAGTGGTGCAAACTGCTGTTTTGCTGCTACATCACTAAATACCTGAATGGCTTTACTTTCACCTGCTTCGGCAATACTGCGCGCAGCGGTTGCGGCTTTGTTAAGTGCTTCTAAATTAATTGCATCTGAGTACGAAAAACCGGTTTTTTCGCCACTAACTGCGCGTACGCCGACGCCGCGTTCAACGTTGTACGAGCCTTCTTTTACTAAGCCATCTTCAAGCACCCATGATTCATGGTGGCTAGATTGAAAGTAAAGATCCGCGTAATCAACTTTATGCTGATGAATAAAACCAAGCGTTTTTTCGAGTTCTTCTCGATTTAGCTGGCTGTCGTGTAATAAATGCTGTTCAACCGTGTTCATAATAAATGCTCTCTAAATCGTTGGTGAGATTGCACTGGCATATCTCGACGAATGGCGTGTAAGCGGTTTAGATCTGGCTGACAACCAATAAACCCAATGCCATTTGCAAGCTCGCTGAGGACGTCGCCCCAAGGAGAAATAATAATACTGTGGCCGTATGTCGCGCGACCATTTTCGTGTTGCCCTACTTGCGCAGCAGCAATCACATAACTTTGCGTCTCTATCGCTCTGGCCGTTAATAACGGTTGCCAATGAGCTGCACCTGTTATGGTAGTAAATGCGCTAGGCACTAAAATAACCTCTGCCCCGGCTCGTTGCAAAGCACTAAATAAGCCACTAAAGCGTAGATCATAACATACTGTAAGACCTATTTTACCAAACGGTGAATCTACCACCACAATGTCACTGCCCGCTTCGGTGAAGTTAGACTCGCGATACGCACCAGTCCCATCAGCAACATCAACGTCAAATAAATGCATTTTATTATACTGGGCCAGCACTTCACCTTGCTCATTAAACAGCAAAGACGCTGCAAAATATTTGTCATGCTCTGTGGCAATAGGCACAGTACCGGCAGCTAGCCAAATATCATGTTGGCGACATAACTCACTTAATTGTTGTTGATAAACATCACTTTGCTTTGCTACAACAAGTGTTTCATGGCCGCTATTAGCAAACACCAAGAAGCTTTCAGGTAAACACACCAGTAACGGGCGTATTGCAGGAAGCGTGGTTAACTGTTGTCTAAGTTGATTCATGTTGCCATCAGCACACAGCCCGGAGCACATTTGTAGAGCGACTATCATAGCTTGCATCGTTTAAGGCCTTATTGGGTGACTGTAACAGCGGCATCTTTGAGTATTAACTCACTGGAGGCGGCGGCTTGAGGTTGGTTTTGTGCAGCTTGCGGAAGAGTCACTTCACGACTTTTACGATCTACTTCTTTCACTACAGGATCAGTCATGCTGCCAGTCACTTTAAAATTAATCTCAGAAATAACGCGCGCAGAGTGGAGTACTTTATCTATCGCCAATGCTGCAAGCCCAGTTACAGGATTGACCATCCACGCGACAATCACCGGAATACTTGAGGTCACTTGTGGTGCAACCGCTAAATCGTAATCAATTTCCATGGTATTGAGGTTAGTATGGCCTTTAACCGTCAGATCGGCAGGTACTCCATCCATTTTCGTATCTTGCGTGTAAGCGATGCCTTTATCTACCTGCATGGTACCTTGCAGACTGTTATAAAAAAAACCTTTCGAAAATACATCTCTAAAATCGAGTTTTAACTTACGCACTAATGAATCCAGGCTCAGCAACGAAAATACCCGTGCGCCGCCATCGCTTACCTCAGCTAAATGCCCTTCGCCTAAACGCCAATCTAAATTACCGTTGAGGCTGGCAATATCAAATAAATAAGGCGCATCTTGCCACGCAAGCGTAAATTTAATATCTGCGGGTGAATCTTTAACTGTGGTGGTTATATCAAATTCATCAAATAGTTCACCGATGTCATCACTTTGCATATTACCGCTAAATTGACTTATGCCATCTTGCCAATGCCCTTTAGCACGTAACACATGCTCGCCTTTATCAACCACCAGCTCAGATATGGTGAGCTTATGACCATCGCCATAAAGCGATGCGCTGACTTTATCTAATTGATAGCTTGCCACTTTACAATCAGCACACTCAAATTCAATGGCCGGTATGTCACTCAACCAAGTGTAATCTTGAGGTGTTTCAGATGGCGGTAATTCGTCTGTTGTTGGGGTAAAGTTAACACGTAAATAATCACTGGCAATATGAATCGGCCGACTTGATTTATCTAGCGGAATAAGTACTTGCGAGCGTAATTCTTTGGCGTTTAGCCGTAAGCTCATGTCACTTGGGGTCGGCGCTAAACGCATTTCAAAATCATTAAATGCAATATCACCAATGGTTAATTGCTGAATGTTACCCACCACTTCTTTTAATGGTGGTAGTACGCTCTGCTCAGCTGATTCTATTTGACTGATGGTGATGATCTGCTGGATCAAGCCAAGCCAAGGTAATAGATCTGTTTGCTCTAAATCAATTGCAACACTTAAGTCTTGCTGGTTTAAACCCAGATCATGCTCGCCTAAAATAAACTGTGCATTGGTTAGTTTGCCAACGTTATTCGCTAAGATGCCATTAAAATATAAGTTATTATTGATATTAGCGGTGATCAAATTAGAAATATTGTCACCTTGAATAACAGCCGTTAGTGGCCATACTTGATCGGCACTTTTAGTGTAAGGTGCGGGCAGGTCACTACTGAGCCCTTCGAGTTGTGAGCTGACATTAGCGCGATAATCAAAGCCGTCCGTTAAAAAGTTTAGAGCAAGATTAATAGCCACTTCACTTTCACCATGCAAGTAACCTTTTAGTAAGTCTTGACCATGAGAAATTAACGTATCAGCATTTAACTGTGCTTTTATATCAACGTCAGCACGATAGTTTGGGCCAATATTTTTACCATTAAAGTTAACTTTCAGCGGCATTCCTAACCAACTTGCGTTAGCATTTTCTAAAGTGATCTGATCATCATTAAAATAGAGCTTACCTGTCACACCTTCAAGCTGAAGCCCAGGTTGTGCTAAATACACTGGCAGATCTTTTAAATTAACCATGCCTTTAGCTGTTACATCTAACTCATTTAAATCAACAAGTAGCTCAATATCAGCGCTGGCAGCGCCGTTACCTTGGATCACCTCAAATACATTTGCTAGTGGGTCAGCAATTGGCGTTGCTTTAAAAAACGGCAGTAATTTTTCCATCTCAGCACGTTTATTAATTTTTACGCTCAGTACATCTGCGTTCATTAGATCTGTAATACTGACATGCACGGCATCACCGACCGCTAAGTTAACAAGCCGCCCATGCTCAGAGTAAATATCCATACGCTGATTTTCAAAATATAATTTTGCACTCGCTTGAGTTACTGCAGGCCAATCAGGGGCAAATTGATAATTGGCGTTATCTATCTGCGCTAATACTTCAAACTGTCCTGAATTATCAGCAAACGGAAAGCCCGTTAATGGCCCAGAAAACAGCACTTGTGTTTGCGTAAGTTCACCACCTTTAATAGCCCCAGTTAAGTAATCAACTAAATTTTTAGTCATCACAGGGCGTGGGAAATAATGGCTGGCAACACTGGCATCTGGTGCAAATGCTTCTGCATATAAATCAAGCCGAGGCTGTTCGCCTAAGCTAAGCTTCATCTCAGCTGCAACTGTTACCTCTGAATTGTCCAACCACATATTATCACTGCTGATCTGCCAACCTTGCTCACTATTGGCTAAATCAATTTGCATATTCAGTTGGTTATATTTGATTGGCTGGCTAAAAGTATCAGCGGTAAGTAACTCGCTATTTTCGCCAAACAGATTAATGCGACCACGTTCTTGATTTAACAAACCATCGACAAGTAAGCCCTGCACACCTGGCACACCTTGCTCTGCAAACCAGCCCAATTGCTGGGCTTCAAACCATAATTGCCATTGCTGTGTTGATGTAAACTGCACATAAGCGCGCTTAACTTGACCACTGGGTTGACGACTTAACAGCGGCTCTAATTCAGCAAAATCACTTAACTGGGCTAACCTTGTAACCAAGTCAAAATCGAGTTCTTGCAACCAAATTTGTTGTTGCTTGTTATCCAGCTGCGCTTCAAATTGAAAGTCGGGCCAATGCTGTTGATCGTTTGAGAGCCGCACCCCTGAACTTTTTAACCGCCAACCTTGCTGCCAAGGGTAAAGGCGAAAACCCCCTTCACTTAAACTAAATTGATGACTTTTTGTATCTTGCTGCCAATTAATAAAGCTTGGCAACCATTTAACTGTGACATCTTTGATCAGGCCTTTTTCAATACTCAACCATGATTCTAAGTTAATGTCAGAATTGAGCTGCTCTTTACTAGCATTAATATACTGAGCCAGCCATTTCGACACATCAACATTATTTGCTTGCACATAAATATCACCCAGCATGGTTTCTAGCGTCGATCCAGTTAATGCCAAGCGAGCATCAAATGTACCCACTGAAATCCCGGGCAATGCTAAAGTACCACTAGCTAAGTGTTGTTCGTATTGATTTTGCCAAACGATGTCTTCAAGCATCACCCGACGCTCTTTACCATCTGCCAAGATAAAATTAAGACTACTATTTTCAACCGCAAAATGACCGGTTTTACCTAAGAATAAGCCTTCAATCAGCTCTTTTTGTTCAAACGATACCTCACTGCTGTTCGACTGCAACATAGTCGGCATATCAACATCAGCATGGAAACCGTTGATCACAAAGTAGTTAGATTTTAACTGTCGTGTTTTGATGGTTTCCCAGACGTTTAATTCAAGGCTAGCTTTAGCGATAGTCAGTGCGATGGGTGAGCTTTTATTATCTTCAAAGGTGATATCTTCCAAGACAATAGAAGGACCTTGGCCATGCCAGCTGGCAGAAATAGCCCCAATTGATAAATTAACCGCAAACTTATCATATAGGTAACTTTCAAGGTCACCTTTATAGTCATTGGCATACGGCAGGGTATATTTTAAAACCGAAACAACAACGGCAAGCAGTACCAGAGTTATGGCGAACACTTGCCATAACTTACGGATACAAAAAAAACAGACCGTCTTTGCTTTCATTACATCATAACCACATCAAACTGCTCTTGACTGTAGAGGCTTTCGGTTTGAATGCTCACTTGCTTACCAATAAATAACTCTAGTTCTGCAAGATTATGATACTCATCGTTAAGTAATGCCTCACTTACCGCAGGAGCTGCATAAACCATAAATTTATCAGCCGCGTAAGCACGGTTTACTCGGACAATTTCACGCAGTATTTCATAGCATACGGTTTCAACGGTTTTTTGTGAACCGCGCCCAGAGCAGGCCGGACATACATCACATAAAATATGTTCAAGACTTTCTCGAGTACGTTTGCGGGTCATTTCCACTAAGCCTAATGCCGATAAACCATTAATATTTGATTTAACGCGATCTTTACCCAGTGCAGACTCAAGTGAATGCAATACCCTGCGCTTATGCTCTTCGCTAACCATGTCAATAAAGTCGATAATGATAATACCGCCCAAGTTACGCAACCTAAGCTGACGGGCAATCGCAGAAGTAGCTTCTACGTTGGTGTTAAAAATAGTTTCTTCGAGATTTCGGTGGCCAACAAAGGCACCGGTATTAACATCGACCGTGGTCATCGCTTCGGTTTGGTCGATAATTAAATAGCCACCTGACTTTAACGTCACTTTACGATGTAAGGCTTTTTGTATTTCACTTTCAACATCAAACAAATCAAAAATTGGTCGCTCGCCTGGATAATACTCTAAAGCATCGGAAAGAATTGGTACAAACTCTGCGGTAAAGCTTTTTAGCTCTTCATAGGTTAGCTTTGAGTCAACCCGAATACGCTCCATGTCTTCCCCTACGTAATCTCGTAGAGTTCGAAATGCTAAGGTTAAATCTTCATGCAAAATACTTTCTTTGCTGGTTTTTTTACGTTTAGTGACGATTTTTTTCCATAGTTTTTTTAAAAACTCGGCATCGTGACGCAACTCAGCTTCGCTGGCACCTTCAGCTGCAGTACGAACTATAAAGCTGCCGTCTTCATCGCCATACTCACCTACAATGCTTTTCAATCGCGCGCGTTCTTCTTCGGTTTCTATACGCTGACTCACACCAACATGGGTGGCATCTGGCATAAACACTAAATAACGAGAAGGGATGGTGATGTCAGTTGTTAAACGTGCGCCTTTAGTACCCAGTGGATCTTTTACCACTTGCACCATAATGTATTGACCTTGGCGCACTAACTCGCGAATATCTTGTACTTTTTTGATTGGTTGCTCGTCAACACCTTCAACAATAGAGGCGCTATTTACAATATCAGACGCGTGTAAAAAAGCCGCTTTATCTAAACCAATATCAACAAACGCAGCTTGCATACCCGGTAACACTCGGCTTATTTTACCTAAATAAATATTACCGACGATACCTAAATTGCCAATACGTTCTAGTTGAATTTCTTGTAATACACCGTTTTCAATCAGGGCAACACGGCTTTCACTCGGGGTGACGTTGATCAGTAATTCTATACTCATGTTACCTACTTAGGAATTCGCTTAATAATTTTTCGCATTCATATAAAGGTAAGCCTACTACCGCAAAATAGCTACCGGAAATATTAGTAACAAAGCGCCCACCGAGTCCTTGTATGCCATAGCCACCGGCTTTGTCTTGTGGTTCACCAGTTTGCCAATATGCTGCTAATTCTTGTTCTGAGAGTGTTTTAAAACTCACTTGCGTGGTTACTACACAACTCATGACCTTGTGTTCAGTGGCAAATGCAATTGCCGTTAACACTTGATGACTGCGCCCAGATAAACGTTTTAGGGTTGCCATAAAGTCAGCTTTATCGCGGGGTTTACCAAGTGACTGATTATCTATAACCACCACGGTATCACTGCCGAGTACTGGGCGATCTGTGTATCCCATAGCAACACCAGTTTGGGCTTTTAGACGCGCTAAACGCTCAACAAGTTCAAGGGGTGTTTCGTCTGCTAGCTGGCTTTCATCAGCATCGACACTAAATTGTGAAAATTCGATACCAAGTTGAGTGAGCAATTCTTTGCGCCGGGGAGAAGCTGACGCTAGATAAATGGCGGTTTGCATTATCTGATCCTGAAATGACGGCGATATTTACGTAGCAATAAGAAAATCCAAGGCCAACTTAACATGCCAGTCACGACTGGCCATAAATACTGCGGGTTGAAATAAACGTCCATTAAAAAGTGATTAAGCCAAAATTGCATTAAGTGATATAGGGTTAAAAATAAGCCCACGAGTATCGCTTGCTGCCAAATTGAAAAATTACGAATTTTTTGAAAGTTACTTGCGGTTACAAAAATACAAATTGAGTAAGTGAGTGAATTAATTCCCAGCGGTGACCCTGTGGCTAAATCAATCAGCAAGCCAACTACCCAAGCCGTACCAATATTTAATCGATGTGGAACAGCTAACGACCAGTACATTAATACTAATAGCACCCAGTCAGGGCGAAAAGGCTCAAACGAAAAAGGCAATGGCATCAAAGCCATGATCAACGCAAGGAAGATGCTCACGGCGATCAATAAAAAGTAACGACTATTCATTGCTGATAGTTTCCTGCTGATTACGCCATAAGATCACTAATAAGCGAATACGATCTAACTGAGCTATCGGCTCGGCGTATACTTGAGCAAACGGGCGGCCCTCATCGCGATTAATTTCAGTTACCACCGCAACCGGGTAGCCCTCAGGAAAAGTGCCTCCAAGTCCTGATGTCACTAACACATCGCCAATCCTTACATCTAAACTATGGGGTACATGGGAGAGTTTAACTAAATTAATTTTACCAATCCCTTCAACCACGGTACGCACATCATTACGTAAAATACGTACTGGTGTGGCATGGGTTGTGTCGGTCATCAGTAACACCCGAGACGTCGTTGAGCCTACTTTGGTAAGTTGTCCGACGACCCCCATCTCATCAATAACCGCTTGGCCTTCACTGATGCCATCTATCGTGCCACGATTGATCACCACTTGATGGCTATAAGGATTTGAATGAACAGAGAGAACTTGAGCAATAATTTTACGATTTGACTGCTTAGCAGAAGAACCAAGTAACGCGCGTAGCTTTTGATTTTCTTTGTTTAAGAATTGATATTGCTGAAGCTGTTCGCTTTGCAGTAATTGTTTTTTCTTGAGGGCTTCGTTTTCAGTTAATAATTGATCGCGCGTGTGTAAGCTTTTAGCCCCGAGGCTAAATACTTCATAAGGTAAATTGGCTAAATACAATAACGGACTAACTAAGGTGTTTAAACTAGTGCGTACTGTGGTGCCACCTTGCGTATAACGATCGCCTACGATCAACACGATACTCAAAAGCACTGCGACAAAAAGTCGCAGCTGCAAAGAAATGGCACGCCCGAACATTAACTTCATTAGTCGTAACTAAATACATCACCACCATGCATATCAATCATCTCAAGTGCCTTACCGCCGCCACGCGCAACGCACGTTAATGGATCATCAGCAACCACAACAGGAATGCCGGTCTCTTCCATTAATAAACGGTCTAAATCTTTAAGTAATGCACCACCACCTGTTAATACCATGCCTTTGGCTGATATATCTGACGCCAGCTCTGGTGGTGATTGCTCAAGGGCAACCATTACCGCACTAACAATCCCCATTAATGGCTCTTGCAAGGCTTCTAATATTTCATGCGAATTAAGCGTAAATGAACGCGGAACACCTTCGGCAAGGTTACGACCACGTACTTCAATCTCAATTGGCTCATCTGTTTTAAACGCTGAACCAATTTGATGTTTAATGTTTTCAGCCGTTGCTTCACCAATTAAACTACCAAAATTACGACGTACATAGTTGATAATTGCTTCATCAAACTTATCCCCACCAATACGTACAGATGATGAGTACACCACGCCGTTTAGTGAAATAATTGCAACTTCAGTGGTACCACCACCGATATCTACAACCATTGAACCTGTTGCTTCTGATACCGGTAAACCTGCACCGATTGCCGCAGCCATTGGCTCTTCAATTAAATAAACTTCACGCGCACCTGCGCCCATAGCCGATTCACGAATTGCGCGTTTTTCTACTTGCGTAGCACCGCACGGTACGCAAATAAGCACACGCGGACTTGGACGTAAAAAGTTATTGTTATGCACTTGCTTGATAAAGTGTTGCAACATCTTTTCAGTTACATAAAAATCAGCAATTACACCGTCTTTCATTGGTCGAATGGCTTTGATATTACCAGGCGTTCGACCTAGCATTTGCTTTGCTTCAGTCCCTACTGAGGCAACACTTTTAGGACCACCAGCGCGTTCTTGGCGGATCGCAACTACAGATGGTTCATTAAGGACAATGCCTTCGTCTTTAACATAAATGAGGGTGTTGGCTGTACCCAAGTCGATCGATAGATCGTTTGAAAAAATACCACGGAGCTTTTTAAACATGAGGCTGGATGACCTTTGAAAAACGTTCTTATATTAGCTTATGCAACTTTACCATGCTGAATCAGTTCGGCAATAAAAAGTGCAGCTACCTTTGTTAATTGGGTAAAAAAGGAAGCAACGCTTCCTTTTTAAATTAATTTTATCGTTCGCGTACTAGACGAAAACCAATATAGTTTGCACGAAAGTCTGGCGCTAAAATCAAACGAGTTGAAGCACGAGCTAAACTAGGTGCAAAATTCCACGCACCACCTCGGACAGTAACATCCGCTTGTTCAGCTGACTTATGAGTCCATTCCCATACATTTCCTACCGTGTCGTAGAGACCAAACGCATTAGGTGCAAAGGAGCCAGTTGGCGATGCACTTTTATTTGACCACTCACTACCACACCATCCACAATTGGCTAAATTTTTACCTATTTCATTACCCCACGGGTATTCAGTTTTAGTACCAGCGCGTGCTGCATACTCCCACTCAACCTCATTAGGTAACCGGTATTGTTGACCTGTTTGACCAGACAACCAATCAGCGTATGCTTTCGCATCGTTGTAGGTTAAGCACACGGCTGGAAAATCACTGCCTTGCTCAAAACCTGGATTACGCCAGTTTAAATTTGCTTCCCAGACTGGTTCGCCATTTAAATAATAGGCGCAACCACGATTACGCTCAGCTTCAGTTTTATAATTAGTGTTGCTGACGAACTTTTGATAAGCACCGACTGTCACTTCTTTATTTTGCATCGCAAATGAGTTTGCAATGGTTTTTTCAACAACTGGACGCTCATTTGCAAGTCCATTACCATTGATATCACCCATTTCAAACTTACCTGCGGGAATGACTACCACGTCAGCAGCTGCGGCATTGCCTATAGCTGTACTGGTTACTGATGTCGTATTACGTTGCTCACTGGTGTATGTCGGTGCAGCAATCGACTCAGGCTTTTTTACCAACTTAGCATGAATCGTCTGCGGCTTTCGTAAATCAACACGCACGCGATAAGGTTTATAACCCTGCTTGCGAACTTCAACATCATGAATACCACTTGGTAAAGTCGTTGCTAAACGTGTTGAACCAAAACTTACGCCATCAATAAACACTTCGTCATCGTATACGTTTGAACGCAGTGTGAATTCAATCATTTTATTACTATCAACGACCTGTGTATCAACCGTTGACATTGGTTTGACTGAATAATCGCGTATCGGTTGCTCGCTCAAGCGTGACACCGAAACGTTGGCATTATCCTGACCATCACTGAATGTTAACTGACTATCAGTAAAAGTAGTGTCATACCGAGTTTGATAAGTTGCCGTTAGCGGCGTGCCGTACTCTGAACAATAGCGATTATCAACACTCAATAAATTACATAAGCGACTGCTATTCACATCACCGCGCATAGTGACGCTTAAGTTAACGTTATAATTGCCTTGGCCGCTAAAAGCACTATTAACTACATGGCTACTTAAAACCTGTACTTGCGCACCAGCCATATTGCGCTTTGGTTCAACTAGGCGCTCTTCAGTTAAGTTAGCAAATATTTGATCTACAAAACGCTTGGTTGCTTTTTGTAAGCCCATTTGCTGGCCTCGTTGCTCACAGGCTGCCAATGTTTCTGTACGTTTACAGTTGATAGTGTGATTAACTTCTAGCGTCCCTTCACGGGTAAACTCATTACGTAAGCGCTCAACTCGGGCTGTTGTTAATTGTTCTTTTAAGCTTTCGAGTGTATTTAACTGGGTATGTTTTGCTACGCGAATTTGTTCAATGTCTTTGCGGTGGGATGCAATTGCCGCCAACTGCATCGCGATATCGTCTTTATTTTGCTTATGATCAACCACAGCTTGCTGATATCGCGCCTGTGCAGCACTTATATCAATAGTGGGATCATCAATTAAACGACGATACATTTCATTCATGGCATCAAGTGCTTGATTTTTTTCTTTGTCCAGCTCAGTCGAACGAGTGCGTAATAAATCAAGTTGACTTTGTAACTGACTTTCTTCTTTTAAATGTTTTTCAAGTATCTGTGTAGCGTTATCGTATTCAGCTTGTTTAATACTGATCTCAGATTCAATTCCAGTAACTGTGGCTGTATCTTGTGCAAATGCACTTGATGCAAACAAGCTAGCTGAAATTAACAGAGATAAAGGAGCAATTCGCATATATTCCATTCCCAAAAAGCGGCAATTATTTGGTCATTATTTATTTTTTATAATTAAACTCTTATGCTATGTACTTGCAAGGCAAAACACAAGCTTTGTTCAAAAATTATCTGAGTTTATACCTAATTAGCCTCAAGATGCGAGCTTCAGTTGGAATTAAAAGTGATTTAAGCTAGGCATTAGTTGCAAATGATGGCTGTTCCCTTGTTAAGATCAGCCCCCTGTAAAAGTAACCTAATATAAATTAGCTTTTAACCAGCCCATAAAGCGCTTTATAGGAACCAACTTTGTGAAACATTAAGCTCTGAATTTTAAGCTGGTTTGACATACAGTTATTACCGTACTTCACGCCAGTAAATAACACGATCATTTCCTCTAAAACGGCCAAATTGTAAAATTCCTTGCGGATTTAACTGACTTGCGTCTCCTTGCCAATCCCACTCAAGCCAATTTTCTGTATCGTACTCAAGTGTAAAAATACCTGCGCCTTTAGGCTCAGCATAGATACCATTACTCGCTGGGTAAATGCCTTGTTCGAGTTGACCACTTCTTCCACTGCCATAAATATAACTGAGCTCAGGCGTGCTAGGAGTGATTTGTGTTATTTGTGGGTGTGCAAAGACAGTGCAATTATTATTAGTATCAAGTACAAACTCGCTGCCATTAAAATACTGCGCCTGCATAGGCACAAGTAAATTATCTAAATCAGACCCTGCATTATCACCCAGCACTAAGCGGCCAAAGCGAAAACTAATAGGCGTATCGTTAAGCACAACACTATTACAGCTGCTGTTTGCTGCGCAGTCGGTTGCTAAATTAGGATTATCGTCGGCAGCTGTTAATACAGCCCCTTCAATTCCCGTCACAGTTGCCATCAAATTTACACTTTCAAATGGGCCATCGGGATCATTAAAGCCGCGTCGAGCTAAAATAGTATCGCTATCACTTATAGTAAAAAGTCCTGCTAGGGCTGCGGTACTGCCCCACTGGCTAGCCTCTAAGTTTTGCAATCTAGGAGTTAAACTACTACCCGAGACATAATTTCCTACTTCACTGTTCTCTGCATTAATGCTTACCGTTGAATTAACAAACCCGCCTATATAGTTTTTCATTACTTGGTTATTTTGATTAAGCGCCTGAACAGTAAACCCTAACGTAAACGGTTCACTCAAATAAGTGCTATTGCTGCCATAACGGGTGCACTGTGCATTGGCTTGAATATTTTTTACCGCATATTGCGAAGGCGCAAAACGACCAACACGAGTAATCGCTCCGCGCACATCACCGGCCCCCAAATAGTCGGCATCTTTGAGCCCCGCAACTAAATCAATAATACCAACTTGGTCGTAGCTATAACTTGATATTGATTCACTTAAGTTACCGCTATCTGCAAACGCAACTAAATTTTCTTCTTGTAACGTACCCAGCACACCCGCTGTTGGCAAATAAACGCTGGGTTGCACATCCGGTTGCTCACCAATAAAGTGCTTAGCGACTGGATTACTTGAAATAGCACTGTAATTATCTGGGTAGCCATCATTATTGGTGTCTTGGTTATCAAGCCATTGCACCGCATTCATTTTTAGCGAAAATGACTCGCCGGTTAGTTTAAATAAACTGCCGCTGGCATCATTAGCTTGCGCACTGGTATCAGCAAAGTTCATTGCTAAACCAAAGGGCTTAACCACAAATTCATTTGAGCTACCCGTTAAATTCACCGATAAATTAGTCACGGGATCGAGCACTAAGTTTAATTTTGCATTCAAACTCAGTTTGCCAGCATCGGGATAATTAATCACAATCGGTGCTTTTGAATCACTATCAAACTTTAAAGGCACTGTTTGATAACTTTGACCAATGCTATGGGTTGTGCTGTTATTTGTTAGAGCAAGATTATCGATGCACGTAGAGCCTGCACTGCAGCTATAGGCTAAATCTATAGCCACCTCTCCACCAGCAGGAAAAGCAGCTTCGCACACTCCGGTTGTGGTATTCGTTTTCACAGCTTGGATTGCTAATTGTGATGCATTGAACCCGGTGTTTGACGGTTTACCTGATAATTGGTTTAAAATTGATGTGGTGTTATTAGTCTCATCGCTAAAAATAAACCCCGCGTCTGAAAAAGTAACCTTACAACCACCTAAGCCCACATTTGTACCACCAATATAACAACGTAGCGGCGCTGATGGGTCTGCAACATTATAACCAAATTGCACTTGCCCTGTAGTACGCTTAGCGAACTGTAAATCTGTAATGCCAGTAAAAGTTATCACCTCACCCGTCACCCAACTTTGTTGAGTACTATTATTTGGTGATAAATCTAAAGTGGATACTTCATCATAAATTATATCGCATGCATCATTAGCACAAGCAGTTAGCGTTAGTTCTTTGGCTTCGCAGGTAAGGCCTTTATTATCACTCATTGATAATCGGTAATGATCCAATAAAACCGGCGTATTAATACCACAAAAACCAGGAATGTTATTTGGTACTGCAGTACCAGTAAATGATGAACTTTCTTCAGCAATTATCTCCGTGCCTGAGGTGATCATGCCAGTATAATGAGCTTCTTGTGCAATGCGTACTTCACCTGTTGCCACTAAAAAAGCTGAAAAATCGACTGCGGCACCAATCGACACCGCACCATCTACATAAATCGCTAAATACGCCCCATTTTCTATTGTAATTTTAGTATTCGCCACAGTTAAAAATGACGTCGACAGTAACGTAGTAGAGTTTTGTAAAAAAATACGTGTGGGTGCGGTTACTCTATACTCAGGCGCAATCATGGTCATTTGTAACTCATCAAAAAAATAGTCACCACCGAGTGTTGTAGGAATTGCACTACCCGATGAGCCATCATTGGCCACTGTTGGTACTTGTGAAGCTTGTCCTGCAGTTAACGCATTTTCACCTTTTGCAGCGCAAGGCTGACCATTACAAAGAGGGATATTAGTTAATGCCGTTGAAATATAGTTTGTGGTCGTAAGCATATTCGCGTTGTTATCGGTGACTGTCACTCCTTGGACTAACTGAATTTGGCCATTGTTATAGGTTGCAATCGCACCGGGGAATAATGTGTCACAACTTAGAACATCGCCATTTGACACAAACGTACTGGTCATAGCTAAGATAGAGGCTTCTTCGTCTGGGTGCCTACGCTCATTGTCTCCATCACGGTCTTCATCAACAACTATTCCCAAACGCGTACGAGTCAAATTGCAACTTCGTAGCCAACCACCATCTTCGCCCACTCGGCTATTTTTACTTGCAACAACCAATGGAGCAGTAGCAAAATTATTTGAGAAATAAAAATAGTTACAACCGTCACTCCAACCATCGACATTGTAACCAGTAAAAAAGCTCTCCCATAAAACTTCTACCTGATTATCATCAACAAAGGTACGATTGTTGCCAGGCTCAACAACTAAATAAGCCACTTTTTCACTATTTATTAAGCCACTTCGTGTCTCTGAGGCTTCTAGCGCAATATTAACCCCCGAAGTTGTTAGCGAGTTAGTTTCTACGGCAATCGTTAAAAATGGTCGTAATGCATCTGTAGGTGGATTGCTTTCCAAACTATTAATGGTTTGTAGAGAGTGAAAAAAGTTCGGCCTAACAGCAAAAGGTTGAGCAAAATTTATTGCCTGATAACTTTTAGGCAAAACGTAGTTAGACTTAGGACCATATTGAATCTCTAATTGGATATCTGTACTGCCAACCTCCATTATTGTGCCATCTGGAAATTCATGAACACCGTACTCGACCGCTAAGTAATGTGCTCCCATAGTAATATGCTCACCGTCTTCCCCGGTAGGTTCCAAAGGTAGAGCTTCAAATCCGGTTGTTGTTACATTACGAATTCGTACAATCGCAGGGTTACCCCCTTGATTAGTTGATAGCATAAACACCGCGGGAGGTGTTTCGTACTCTTGTTGAAAGTTTATCTTGGTCCAAATCGGTGAGACATAAGTGTCTTGCAACTCAATAAAGCGCCCTTCAATTTTAGGAACTACAGCAATGCTGTTAGCACTAAAGATCATTATGATTATGAAGATGAATAACTTATATATCATGGCAAAGTCTTCGCTTCGACAGAGAGTGTACGCTGAGTTTGCCAGTAGTCTTTACGACATGCTTCGCCGATAGCACAACTACTTGGCGAGCATGTGGCACGGCTTTGTAAATAAAAAACATTCACCGAGCCTGCGCTATTACTGCTATCAGGTACATTCAAGTATTGCTGACAAGTTATCGTTACTGTGCAGTTCTCTAAATACTGAGTTTGAAAAACAGGGGAGGTAGTTACTGCTGCACAGTTTAGTGCTGGACTATTAAGTGGAAATATTTCAGTTAGCCCGCTTTCTAACCCACTTTGTGCAGCTAAATAAGCGCGAGAGCCATAATACTCGATCACATTTTGCTGCGAAGATGCCGATAAAATCCTGACTAAAGCCAAGCCAAGTACTAGCATCACAACAATGATCACCAAAGTGACAATCAGTAGGTTACCACCTTGATAAGCTTTATTTATAACCGTTCTTTTTATTCGTGGGCTAAGGTACATTGGGTATATGCACCTCATGATTAAACATCATAGCTTCATTATCATTAAACGCCATAATCGCGTGAATGTTCAGCACTGCATTACGAGTTAATGCAATATCCCCAATTCTAAAAAATGCATTATTTGCTAGGTTATTTTCTATATGGAGCGCTAATAGATCACGTTTAACGCCTGTTGTAGCCTGTAGCTCAACTGCATCCAGCTGGGAGCTATTGAAGCCATAATCTTGATAACGATAAAGCTGTGTCCCTTCTACACAAAAACTAACAGGCGTCGCCAGTAAGTAAATTCGTTTTGCTGGTGACTCTTGTGCAAATGCTTGATCAAATTGCCATTGATCTAACTCACTGTATGAAGATGATACGAAATTAGTTAATTGCAGACGTTTATTATTACTTACGTCGTAGACTTCTGCTGGATCTAATGGATAAATACTGGCCCAATCGCCAAGACTTGGTTGAGTTAAGTCATTTAATTCAAAATCTACTGCCGTAACAATAAAGGGAGCAGTGTTAGGTAAGTAGCCAGTGTAATGGGTAGCTGATTGAAAAGGCGTAAACTCAAGGCATTGGCTCAAACCACAGTTATTTTCACAGCTTAAACGTAAAGAGTTTGGCATCGCATGGCGTAGCTCTTTTGCTAAACGTGTCAACATAAAGCGTGCTTGTGCTACAGCCTCTTGGCGCTCCACCCCTTGACTATAAATATTAAACCCAGAGTTAATAAAAGCAAAAGAAGTAACAGCCAATATCCCCAAAATAACCATAACAAGCAGAAGCTCTATTAAAGTAAATGCAGACTGTTTTAGGTATTTGCTCATCAATAGTTACCTTTGTATGCGCTAAAACCATACTCTTCGCCATTAGGGCTACTTATAATTACCGTGACACGCTTTGCAAGTACACCATCGTTTGCTGTCGCGCTATTAAAGTCACTGTCATATACCACGGTAACAACCACATTAAAGCCTTGGTATTGGGTAAGCACTTGACCCAAACTATTTGTTATAGGCTGATTACTCAGTGCAATATAATCGTCAACATCATCATAAGTGGTGCGTGTTTCTATGGTATCAGCACCTAAATCAGCTGAACTCGTGCAATCTGCGGCGGCTAACGAACTTTCTGAGCAACGCCTAAATGGCGGAGCACGCTCGCTGTGCTCATCAAATGATTTGGCCAAAATTTCGTTCATTAATGATTGCCCTAGCTCATTTGCCCGCAGCTGTATGATAGGGTCAGCGCTTTGTCGTGCTTGAGGTGCAATTAACCCCGTAATAATCGTCAGTGCAATGGCAAAAATGACAATGCTGATAATCAATTCAATTAAGGTAAACCCATAATTATGGGCACGCATATATAAGCCCTTCACCACTGATACATACTCCGGCAAGAGATATATCTATGCGACAAGTGCCATTACAGCTTTGATCGCTTCGACCTAAAGGATCAAAATTGATCTGCGTAAATTGCGAACCTTGATCGTCCAATGCAGTAAAAACAAAATCACTGCGCTGCGTTTTAATCGCTACGACTGAATCTTCTGGGTTATTTACATCAGCACCACCTGTGCAGGTATCCGGTGTCGGCCCTGCAATTAAGGTCGCGGTTATGTACAATTTATGGCAACTCGTAAGCCCAGTATCTTGCATTGCTCGCAACTGCGCTGTTCTTAGCACTGCTAATACCCGATCGCGATATGCATAAGCATCTTCCGTTGAACTCCCTAGAAACTTGGGCCCTGCCGTTACCGACAGGATGCCCAAAATAACTAACGTGATAATCAATTCAACCAAAGTAAAGCCACGCAATCGTTGCTTACACGTATATTTCATTGCTAGTGAATTAACAATCTGTCAGCACTATATTTACGACAGGTGGAGTGTCTTTATCTGTAGCTGGTGTGTACTCAACACGGCAATTATCGGTTACAACATAACTATTAGGGAAGATAGTAACTATTGTGGTTTCACTATCACCATCGACCAGATTGAAATCAGCACCATTTACATTTGAAGCAACAGCAGTCACATCTGCAAAATCAATATCTAAGAATTTCTCAAATGCTTCAATGGTACCAACAGGGTAGCCATAATGAAGTGCTACGCCTTCCACTTCTGGGGTTACATTGGCGTCGTCATATGCATAATTTTGCACGTTTGCGATTATCGCTTTACCATTGACTATATTCATCCCACTGCGAATAGAGCCTTGAACGCCCTCAAGTGTTGATGCATTAGCATCTCCCTGCAGATTCAAAAAGCGAGGAGCTGCAACAACGGCCAAAATACCTAAAATGACGATTACGATTATCAGTTCTACTAAAGTAAAACCTGCTTGTTTATTCACTATGTTACTGTTCATTGATTGCGTTTTCATAAGTAAGCCTCTTTGTTATTACTTAAGATTTAAAAATCTGTACTTTGCCTGTTACAGGAAAATACGAAAATCCACTGGTGCCAACGTGTGGTTCACCATCTATTGGAATATTTTTCGCATCTAAAGAATGAGTTAAATAGTAAATACATTGCAGCTTATCTGCGTTATACCTCACTAAAAACATTGAATCTTTAACTACTGACGCGTCACTACTTAGGGTATTGCTTGGCGCGTCTTGTAAAACTACATTCAGCACCTGTTGGCATTTGGTACAACTCATCGCTAATGCCTGCGTGTTCTCTTGCTCTGTATCATCACTTGTTGGCGTGCCTAAACTGCCATCAACACCAACAACTACACCTCCATAATTTATATGCGTAACAAACTGCGAAACCCCATTTCCAGATGGTCTCGCGTCCAGCTCCCATTGCCCCCTAATTAAACCAACAGCACTGGCAAAACCACCAGCAACGGCATCAATATTTGAACGATGGGCTCGCTCCTTAATATCTAAAAACTGCGGTACAGCAACACTCATTACAATCGCCAATAAAATAACCACAAGCACAAGCTCCAAAAGAGAAAAACCTGCTATATGGCCTGGTTTACTGGGCATTGTTAACCCCCTTTAATTGCAGACATCATGTTCCACATCGGCATAAAAATACCGAGCGCGAGAATTAGCACCATAACGGCAACTATCACTGTCAAAATAGGCTCTATCTTGGCGGTTAAACTGCGTAAATCGTAATCAACTTCTCGCTCATAATAATCGGCAGCTTCTTGCAAAAGTTCATCTACTCGGCCCGTTTCTTCACCAACAGCCACCATTTGTAGCACTAACTGGGAAAAAAGCTCGCTACTCCTTGAGGCCCTTAACAGGCTGTCACCTTTTTCTATATCTTGACGAATATTTAAAATTGCACGTTCCATATAGGTGTTATCTACCGCTTTTGCCGTTAAAGACAATCCTGTAGTCATAGGTACACCAGAGCGCAATACCATGGCTAAACTTTGGCTATACCGTGCAAGTAATGAACGATGAATAATATTTCCAACAATCGGGATCTTTAATTTGTAGTGATCCCAGTTATATAACCCCTGCTCGGTTGCCAAATAGCGCCGCCAAGCGATCACACTGCCAATAAGAATGAGTAATAAAAGCCACCAGTAATTAACGAAGAAGTAACTTGTTGCCACCAAAATTTGGGTCATTAATGGTAGTTCTGCATCAAATTTCGCGAACATGGTGGCAAACACCGGGATCACAAATATATTTAAAATCACCATTGCAACTAATAATGCAGCAATAACAAAAGTGGGATAGCGCATTGCGGCCTTTATGCGTTTGCGCGTTTCTTGTTCTTTCTCAAAATAACTAGCGAGTTGGTGAAAAGCATCTTCTAACCGCCCTGAGCCTTCGCCAACCAATACCATTGCGATAGTTAATCTGCTAAAAACTTTATTGTGCATGGTCATGGCACTGGAAAGATCCCGACCTTGCTCTAGTTGTTTGATTATGTCTGTTAAAACCAGCTTAAACTCTTTATTTTGTGTGGTATCAGCTAACCCCACCATGGCACGAATAATCGGGATGCCAGCTTTGAGCAACGAGTACATTTGCCGCGAAAACATAATCATGTCTGCCAGGCCTATTTTTTCTTTGAATAGTTGCGCAAGCGGAAGGTTAATGTCGCTTTCTTTATCGATTTGGGTAATCGAGATCGGCGTAAATTGGCGTTTTAACAAGCTGTCGGCAACACCTGCCTGGCTGGCAGCTTCAAGTTGCCCCTTAATTAAAATGCCTTTTTGGTCTTTAGCTTGATAGTTATAAAGGTGCATCATCACCTCCTATCAATTCAGGGATATATTCAGCGACTTTAAATACTTCATCTAAAGTGGTTATCCCCTGCTTGGCATACCCTAACGCCATGGTAGATAACGGCGCAAAGTAAGGGTTGTTCTTGGCAGCCCGAGCAAAGCCTTGAGTGTCATTTTGACGAAGACACTCCATCATAGCTTCATCCATTTCGAGTAACTCAAAAATACCGACTCTCCCTTTGTAACCTGAGTGGTTACACGCAGTACAGCCTTTGCCATGAAAAAATGCGGTATTGTCTACATCAACATTTAGGTACTTTAACCAACTCGCTTCTTGCACATCAGGGTAGTATCGTTGTTTGCAGTTATCACAGACTCGCCTAACTAAGCGCTGGGCAATGATGGCTCTTAGTGAGCTGGCAACTAAATAGGCTGGTGCTCCCATATCAATTAGCCGCATAGCACTGGTTATAGCGTCATTAGTATGCAAAGTTGAAAGCACTAAGTGCCCTGTTAACGCGCCCCGCAGGCCTATATCAACCGTTTCTTTATCACGCATTTCCCCCACCATTAAGATGTCGGGGTCTTGCCGTAATGCTGTTCTTAATATGCTGGCAAAACTAAGCCCTATTTTATTTTTAATTTGCACTTGGTTTATCCGGCCAATACGATACTCCACCGGATCTTCTACAGTTATTATTTTATTTTCTGGCTGATTTAGCTCACTTAACGCCCCATATAAAGTGGTTGTTTTACCTGAACCTGTAGGCCCTGTTACCAAAATCATGCCATGAGGACGCTTTAAGATTGAGCGAAACCGCTTTAGCAACGCTGCTGGCATACCCGTTTCATCTAATGATAATAGCCCTGCAGATTGATCTAATAGCCGCATTACAACCGACTCACCATATTGCACCGGCATAGTAGACAAACGCACATCAATGCTATGTGTATGCACTTTAATATTAAAACGGCCATCTTGCGGTAAGCGTTTTTCTGATATATCTAAACCAGACATTAACTTAAGCCGCAGCACTAATGCTGAGGCTATTTTAACTTGATTGAGTACATGCTCCTGCAACACTCCGTCGACGCGTTGACGAATCCGTAACATACCTTCATCTGGTTCAATATGGATGTCTGATGCTCTGACTTGTACAGCATCTTCAAAAATCGATTGTAATAGCTTCACTACGGTAGCATCAGAGGATTCATCACCTAACGAATTTAAATCAAACTCTTCTACATCTTCGTACTCTTCATGTAACTGCTCGGCAAAGCTGGTAATTTCTTCTGTCCGCCGGTAAACGTTATCAAAAGCAGTCATGATCTGACTTTCTTGCACTACCGCTAAATCAATTCGCTTTGGCGCTAAAATTGGTGCGAGTTGATCAAGCCCTCTTAAATCGGCCGGATCACTCATCCCCACAAGTACTGAGTCACCATTATCTTCTATAACGAGCGCTCTATAGCGGCGCGCCATTACTTCAGAAAGCAACTTGGATACTTCAGGTGAGATTTTGCGTTGCGAAATATCTAAAAAGGGAACTTTTAATTGCTGAGCTAAAAACCTTAGTAATTGTGGCTCACTAATAAACTCAAGAGCAATTAACGTTGCACCTAGCTTACGCCCGGTTGCAGCCTGCACGTTTAACGCTTCACTCAATTGCGCTTCAGTGATCATGTTTTCTTCAACTAATAAATCACCTAACCTTAGACGTAGACTGGGTCTCATGACACACCTCCTAAGGTCTGCAAACGTTGCTTTGCATGTTTTAACACTGCAGGGTTTAAGTTACCCACTTCGATTGCAGCTAGGTAATAACGTTTCGCCGAGAGGTAATCACCTTGTGCATCTTTAGAAGTCGCCATAGCTAACCACCATTTACCTTGCTGAGGCTGTAACTGTGTTAATTGCTCAAAGCAAACCAATGCACGAGTATGATCACCTAACTGCTGCGCAGCAGTGCCTTTAAGCGCCCAATATTGCGCATCACCTTGGCTATCAAAATCATCGCTTAATAATTGTTGTACCACTGAATATTGCTTGCGCGTAATATAAATTTTACTAAGCTGCACTCGCCACTCGAGTACTTGCGAGTCAAACGCAATGCCATGTTCTAAAATACTTTGCGCGGATAAAATATCTTGCTGCTGAAAATAAGTTGCTGCGAGTAAACTTCTTGCAGCTATATTCCCTTTATCTCGATTAAGAATTTGGCTTAAATCATCTATGCCTTCCTGATATAAACCAAATTCGAGGGCTTGCTTAGCTTGGCGCAGTAGCTCAGCTATTTGCTGTTGCTCTGTTCGTTGCTGAGTCACTTTTTTAACCTGAAAACTACTTTGTTTATTGGCACTAGGCACTGTATTTGGCTCAACCGTGATAGCTGCAACCATGGGTTTTTCAGCTACAAACGGCTCTTTGGTGTCCGTTTTTACCGCTGCGACTTCTTCAATAATGGGTTCTACTTTAGCAACTGGTTTAATTACATCAGAGTTACTCACCACAGGAGCATTAATTAACACTGGCGTGTTATTTTGCTCAGCCTCTTTTGAGCTTTGAGCTTTGGTAACTAGATCCATTCGTTCTGGTAATTGAGCAGCATCATCACTTGCTGTAGGTAAATAAATATAGCTCAATACAACCACTAACAAGGCAATGGCGATTATTAGTAGCTTTTTAATAACACCATGCGAATCATAAACAGGGTCTACTACAACTGTACCTTGCTCATTTAACGAAGTTGTTGGCTGTCGCTGCTCAATATTTTTAAGCATAGAATTAATGACACTCATAGCCATTGCCTCCACGCCCAAATTATCATAATGGCAATAGCCGATAGACTCACCACTGCAATATTCCAACCATTGATGTAATTATTCACGGTGCAATCTTCGGTGTCTTTTACCGCAAGCTTTATGTGCCGGCTACTTACTGCGGTGAGCCCTTCACCGTAAGCTTGCAGCAAGGTTTTATGACATAAGATATTTACTAACCGAGGAATACCACGACTTGCTTGCGCTATTTTTAAGCCTAATTGCTTGGTAAATAGCGGTGCACCTTTAAAACCTGCGACCTGTAATCGATGATTAATATAGTAAATTACTTCGCCGCTAGTCATTGGTCTTAGCTGGTAAGAAAAGCTAATACGCTGGCGTAATTGGCGAACCCGTGTATGCGCTAGTTTTTCGTCTAATTCGGGCTGCCCAAACAGCACCACTTGAATCAGTTTTTCGCTTTCAGTTTCAATATTGGTAAATAGTCGTAACGCTTCAAGAGCATCCCAGCTTAGGCTTTGCGCCTCATCTATCAGTAAAACAACTTTTTTGCCTTCTTTTTGTAACGCTAATAAATGATGATTGATCAACTGACTTAGTGCTTGCTGATCTAATTGTTTATCAACGTCCATACCTAGCTCTACAGCGAGTGCCCAGCGTAGCTCATCTGGGCTTAAATATGAGTTAGGTAGATAAGCAACGGTGTAATCATGCTCAATTTGATTAAGTAATTTACGGCACAATAAAGTTTTACCCGTGCCGACCTCTCCTGCTACCTTAATAAACCCCTCTCCCATTTCAAGTGCAGTAATAAGCACCTGCATTGCTTCATTATGCGGTGCAAGCGCACAGAAAAACTCGGTGTTAGGGGTTAAGGTGAAAGGCATTTCACTTAAATTAAAAAAGCTCAAATACATAGCTAGTTCTCATACCAAGTATTAAGTAGTTGGCGGCTGCGTGTTTGCTGTTTTTTCCACGTATCTGGCATTACAACTGTTGGCTTTAGCAATATAACGAGCTCTTTCTTTTCTTGGCGTTTACTAATACTTTTAAATAAATTACCAAATAAGGGGATATCACCTAATACCGGTGTTTTAGACTCTTCATCGGTGGTTATCGTTTGCATTAAGCCACCAATCACAACAATTTCACCGCTTTGCGCACGAATTACCGTGTCTGATTCCCTAATGTTGCTTTGTGCTAACGGTAAAATAAACTCATCATTATTAAGGGTAATGACCTTTTGTTGCTCTTCAGTTTGAGTGACGGAGGGGTGAACATGTAAGATCACTGAGCCGTATTTGTCTATTTGTGGGGTTACATCGAGGGCAATCCCTGAAAAGAAAGGAGTTAGGTCAATTTCTGGGGTTGTTGTGGTGGCATTCCCTGTTACAGTGGTACTTGAAACATTCGTAACAAAATACTCATCTTGACCTACTTTAATGACCGCTTTTTGGTTATTAGTCGCAGTCACTCGGGGGTTTGAAAGCATCTGTACATCGCCCTGAGTTTCTAATAAGCTAATCACCCCAGTAAAGTCTGCGTTATTAATAACTAAGTTTGATACACCACCTAGAGCGGCCGTAATACTATTACTAATTTGCCCTGCTGCAGTGGTCGCGAACGACAGACTTGTACTGCCAATTGAACCCGCAATTTCGTTCCAATTAACACCTTGCTGGTATTCATCTTTAAGCGTGACTTCGACTATTTTGGCTTCTAAAATCACTTGTCGCTGTAAGTTTTCTTGGGTTTGCCGCAAAAAGTCCTTTAGCTGCATTATTTCACTCGGTAATGCATTAACCGTTACTAAGCTGGCTTGTGGGCTGGCGATAACATAGCGCCCATCACCGGTGCCAATCAAGGATTTTAAAGCCAGCTCTAGATCTTTCCAAAAGTCATTACTGTTAGTGGTTTGAATACGCGAACCGTTAAGTTCAATATTTTGATTATTACCAAACTCACTATCTTGTTGATTATTATTGTTATAGTTATTCGAACTATTGCTTTGATTAGAATTATTATTATCAGCCATTTGGCTCACACCACCAGCAACAACACTTACCGTAGACTGACCACTACGTTTCATCATTAAATAGTTAACAGGTATTGTTTCAGTGCGCATTTTTGCAGGTAGCACCTGTACAACTCGTCCTTCGTGAACAATATCAAGCGGGTACATACGTTTAATTACATTTATTACCTCATCAAAGGTAACATTTTTTAATGTGAGACTAATGGTGCCAGCTACCTCTGGGTGTATAGCAACGCTATATGGCGTATCGTCAGTTAAACCAGCAAAGAAAGCGCGCACTTCTACTTCATTTGCAGCCACTTCAAAACGCTTAACTGCCAACTCTGTATTAAGGCTTTGCTCGCTATCAAATGACGATAATAAGCTTTGCGTAACTTCATCGGGCACTGTCAACGGAGCTACTGTAGTTTGCTGCTCAGGCTGAGCTGTGAGCTCTTGCTCAATATGGGGCTTTATTTCTTTACCTGGAGCAAAACTATGGCAACCACCAAGGTAGATAGGTAACAGCAATAAAATAGTCAGCTGACTAGGTAATTTAATTTTTAATTTCATAATCATATAAATCTAATTTTATTTGCTTATTGTCATTCGCTAACACAACTTGCTTAGAGCTTATGGTTAGCACTTTATAGTCATTTATTTGATCGCCTACGGTATAAATCTGTCCTGAAATAATCGCTTTATAGCGGCCTGACCTTTTAATTATTGATTGCAGCTTGAGGCTACTTTGCTGATTTTTAACTACGCTAGTAGCGAGCAAATTTTGTGGCTTAGTTGGATCGGCCAACTGCTGCGCAACCACGTCTGCTGAGCAAACAAATAACCCAAGCACACTAAAGAGCAATAAATTTTTCATTCGCGCTCACCGTTGCTATATGTATGATTAATTGCGCCCGAGGGTAATCCTCTACTTGATAGTCAAAACGCTGGATTAAGAGTTTTTCTTTACTTTGTTTTAGCGATGCTAAATATTGTTGCAAGTTAAAATACTGTCCCTGTAATGTGAGCACCATTTGATGTTCAAAAAACAGTGTTTTAGCTTCGTTTGCACCAACCTTAGTAACATCGACAGCTTTAGGCTCTAACACTTTAAAACTAACAACCTTAACCTCGGTACTTTCTTTTAATAGCTGCTGCAACATATTAGGAACCCGTTCAGCGCTGACAAAGCCTTTGCTAAATTGGCTCAATTTTTCATCAGCAATAGTCAATTCACTCTTTGCCCGTTCTATTTGAGAGCGTAATTCTTTTGTGTAATCATTACTTAGAGCTTGCTCTAACATCGCTAATTGTGTTCTATTTTGAGTTATTTTTTGTTGTGCTTGAGTGTTAGCTTGGTGCTGTTTATTTGCTTGAATTTGCGTCGGCTCGACAATAAATAGATAGCCTAAATATAAAATAATAAATAACCCAGCAAATAAAATAGCCAATTTTTCTCTTATTTGCAGTGCAGCAAAACGCGCTTGATACTTCACCCAAATAGGCCAACTACGAGAGGATTTTTCAGTTTTCATGGCTGTCCTCCTTAGCTGCAACCTCTGTAGCTACATTAAATTCACTTAAGCCGTTTTTATCTTCAAACTCTAAAACCGAAAACTCTTTACCTGCAAAGTATCTTGATTGTTTTAAACTACTCAACCAAATAGGTAACTGAGCCGATTGACTTGCTTGCCCTTTTAAAGTCACTGTTTGCTCAGAAAACGTTACTTGGGTTAACCAAATACTTGCCACATGGTAACGCGCTAAATCAAGCATCACTTGGCTATAGTCCATACTCGATAAAGTTTGTGCAGCCTCCAAGTAACCAAACACTTGTTGTTTGTGGGCAATTTCTTGTTCCATCTTTTTTAACTGCTTAACAAACTGATCTTTATTTTGTTTCTCATCTAATTTAGCTTTCACAGCTTGTAACTGGGTGCTCATTTCATTTAATGTTAATTCAGTTTGTTGCGCCTCTATTTGGTTAAAGTGAACTGATAACGCAAACCCACCCCAACTTATGGCAATAACAAATAACGCTATGCCCCACAGCGCTAATAAACTTTGCAATGGCATTAAGTCACGACGAGGACGTAGTGATTTTTGGTAAAAATTAATTCTATTCTTCATTGCGCGGCTCTTTACTTTCAGCCATAGATATAGCTGCAGCTAGGGCATAGAAGTACTGACTATCTAAACCCTCTGATAAGGCAAGGTTAGGTTGAAAATCAACAACCTTAACTTGTAATAGCTCTGCAAGCTCAGCTCTGAGTGTTAAAGAAGATAAATCGTCGCATTGCAGCTGAATACTGCGTATAGGGGGCTGCTTAAGCTGACTTTCAAAAAAATCCATCGACCGTTGTACCTCTAAACCTAAAGCGTCAATGAACGCACTATTTTGATCTTTTTCTGTAATGCCTACAAAGCCATTTAGCCGCCTTGCCAATACAAGCTTACCGTCACAAATAATCAATATTCTCGGCTCATGTTCAACATGCTGCACCACCAACATATGCGCATCTTTATCTTTACCAAATAAAGTGAGTAATACCATTTCTTCTGACGTCATTGAGCGTAAAATTGCGTTGGTATCTGCAAAGCTATTAATGAACGGCTGAATCTGTGTTTTATCAGTAATAAACACATTCATTTTATTCGCTTGCATTGGTAATGAGATGGGATAATCAATAAAGTCTGCGATGATATTCTCTGGCGCAACGTTGACAAGGTCTTTCGTAGTCCATGGTAACGACTGCACAATTTCGTCATCTGTCAGGTTAGGTTTTTCCATTTGCACAATTTGATAATAGTGGTGAGGTATCACTAAATTAATCGCACAACACAGCTTACTAACTTCATTTGTACAAGTTACAATTGCTTTTGTATAATCCCGAGGTTCTGTCACTACAACACTGTGGGTTTTATCGATTTGCCAGTGCCCCTGCAAGCGTTTTAAGCTTACAGCATTCACTGTTTTTGCATATGTAGCTATCCCTATTACACAATTCGAATCTAACCCTTGTTGCAACCAAGGAAATAATGAAAAAATCTTCTTTTTCATATAGCTACTTATGTTGGCTATTGATTTTTTAAGTATCGTATATTTTTACTAGCCCGCAAGTTTTCACATAAGAAAAAAGGAACTTGAATGCATAACTCTTTCACTATTGATGAAAATAGCCCGATACAACAAATAGATAGTACCAAGTTAAAAAAAAGAAATATTTCATTATGCATTAAACGTGATGATCTGCTACACCCGCTCATTAGCGGTAATAAATGGCGAAAACTCAAGTACAACTTAATTGAGATGCAAGCACAAAATAAACAGGAGTTAGTAACGTTTGGTGGCGCTTTTTCAAATCATATCCATGCCTGTGCTGCCGCAGGAAAGCATTTTAACTTAACAACCCATGGCATTATTCGCGGCCCTGAACTTGATCAGCAAAACCCGACCTTACAATTCGCCAAACAATGCGGTATGCAACTGCACCCAGTTACCCGCTTAGAGTATCGTGAGCGACACAATGCTGATTATTTAGCGCAATTACAAACTCGCTTTCCTAATGCCTACCTATTGCCAGAAGGCGGTACAAACACAGCCGCTCTACTTGGTTGTAAAGAGCTTGCGCAGTCATTACCCGTCGCCGACTATGTTATCTGTCCAACGGGGAGCGGAGGCACACTGGCAGGGTTAATTGAAGGCTGCGATAACAGCACACAGGTTTTAGGAGTCGCGGTATTAAAGCAAGCTGAGTATTTAATCGATGAAATAAAATCGCTCAGCCCGGTAGCAGCACAACAGCAAAACTGGCAATTACTCACCCAGTTTCATGGCGGTGGCTATGGCAAGTTTAGCCCTGAACTTTGGCAATTTTGCCTGCAGATGCAAAGCCAACATCAACTCCCGCTCGAGCCGATTTACTCAGGAAAAATGATGCACGCTTTATGGCAGTTAATCGCTCAGGATTATTTTCCTAAAGGCAGTAACATCATTGCCATTCATACCGGTGGCCTGCAAGGATTAAACGGGCTGCGTTATCGTGGCTTAATAACTTGAGTTCATGCACTTAATGAGCTAAAAATCAATTTACCGTGACATTAGTAAACTCTTGCAAAGGTTCGGTAAAGTAAAACCCTTGTGCGCCAAGCACGCCCTGCTTTTTAAGCATATTGAGTTCTTGCTGGGTTTCCACGCCAACACCGTATACGGGTAAGTTCACTCGCTCTGCACTGGCTACAATTTGGCGCACCACTTTTTGCTGCGTTACATTTTTATCAATGTCGTGGATTAAATCATAGCTAAGCTTGAGTCCTTTGATCCCTTTGTAAGGCGCTAATAAAGCGATTTTATCGTGCGATGAAACATTATCAATTGATACTGAGCTCCCCACTGATTTAATTGTACTAAAAGCAAAATTCAATCGCTGTTGATGTTGATAAAAATCCACCTCCGATATCTCAAACTGTAGTTTATCAGCACCTTTTACATTTTTCATCCTCTGCCCAAACCAGCGCCAATAGTCATCAGAAAACCAATTAAATGCGTGTAAGTTAATACTCACGGTTAACGCACTTGTTTCACTTTCTAATAACTTAACAACTTGATCCAATACTGTTTTATCCAATAAAACAATCGCTGAATCATTTTTTAGTTGAGGAATAAATTGCTTAGCAGAAAGCATCCCTAAAGACTTATGACGAACCCGGATCAAAGCTTCATGCTGTAAAATATCACCACTGGCGAACTCAAATAACGGCTGAAAAAACAACATAAATTTCTTTTTGCCAATGTAATCAGTTAAGTTCTCATCGCTATTTGCCAGCACCGTTGAACGCGTATGGTTAAACGGTACCCGATGAGTATGCTGCCATGGGCTTTGTTTTGCTAATGCGAGTGCTGATTTAGTTAGCTGATAAACCACAGTTTGATCGGCACCATCGCGGTAATTACATACGCCTATTTTAATTTCTTTGCGAGATAAATCACCGCGATAAAGCAAAGAAGCCTGATAAATAATTTGATGCAAGCGCTTAGTGTAAGCATCGATATCAGGTTGAGGTATATTCTCCAAGGTAATTGCCAGCCCACCTGAAGATAACAACTTAACTGATACCCGAGATAACTCTTTAAAGCCTTTGCTCACAATAAGTTTAAAGTGGCTTTCTAAATCAACGTTATCTGGAAATGGCTGTGTCCAATAAAGTAAAGCAAAAAGGTGGTTATGATTATTTTGGATACCGTACATTGCGGTAATTGCAACATCGTCTGCGGAACTTAATTTTCGCTTGGCTGTCAGTACTTTTGTACTATTAATAGCAATATCATTTAGTGCTAATTTAACCACATCTTTAGGCGCTTGTTGGCTGCTTGATACTTTACCACCAGTTAATAATGCGATTGAATCTACGCCATCGCGCTGTTTAAATAGCAGACGCCACCAGCGATAACTCCAAATAGCAGCGCCAATCATCACTAGGTTTAATAAAATAAATAGCGGACTTTCAACAACCCAAAAAGGCAAATGATAAAGCTTTAAACTAACCGTTTTATATTTAAAGATATCACTCTTTTGGGCCATAAAAGCAGAATAATGAAACGAATCACTGCCTGATTCAAGCATAAAACCATGACTTTCAGCAAGTGCGGCAATGATCTCTTTATCTGCAATTGGTTGCAATTTTAAGTTGTAGATCTGTTTAGCTAATTGGCTCCCAGTGATGTGTACTTTTTGATGCAATATTTCCCCTAGAAAAAGATTAAATACCGTTAGTAAAAGCATAAAAGCAATTACATAAAAACTGAACATCCGCACTTGAGCATTTTTAAATTGAGTCACCATGGCTGTTACGCTGTTTGTACTAATAGCTAAAGTGTTGTTCAAGATCCTTATAAACACAAGGCTGAGAGCGATGTTTAAATGTTAACGAACATTATAATGAATAAAACCATCGCATTTTTAGCTACCTAAGTCGGAATAAATATTTATAATTTTTAGCGCATCACAATTGCTTCCTAAAAATAACAAAACACTTATGATGTTTCACTTGTTTGTAATTTTTATCTATTTAGTCAACAGTTATCTAAGACAGCAAATATGGTAATGACTTCGAAAGGTTTATTATAATCACTCAGAAGCCATCAATTTTATTGATATTCGTTTAACTCCCCTATATTAAACGTATAAGCTACGGGCTCATCATCAACCGGAAACTCTTAAAACGAGATTTACTAAATAAATACAAGTGATTATCTAACATAAAAGCCACTATACAGACAGACCTCAAATAAAGACGAGTGCCATATTATGTTTAGTCTTCAGTTAGCAGCGTAATTATTTTCTCTATCGTAAGGTCCTTTTTCTCGCCTCTTGCGAATTTATCATAAGGGTCAACCTCAATATCAACAGGCACACCGAGCACTTCAGCATTTAGCCCCTCACCATTTTTATAGTATTCATTACTAAGTTCATAGGCCCAACCATTAGGTAACATACGAGGGAAGGTATCTGATGTGGCCCCTGCAGTGGGTTCTCCAACCAAAGTAACCTTAGGAAGCGTTGACATAGCAAGCGCAAAACTCTCGCCTGCACTGAAAGTACCATTTGACGTTAGTAAGTAGATATCATTTTGATAGTATGGTCTGCTATCAGGTTCCGCATAAACAGTAACTAGTTCATGAAGGCTACCAGCATAAAAAGTACTAATATCCCAAACTAAGGTATTACCAGATATAAACCTTTTGATTAATTCCAAGGCTTGAATATCATAGCCGCCTTCATTATCACGAATATCAATTATCAATTTTTGCGTACCATCCAATGCAATAAAAACCTCATCGAGCAAGTTATTAAATGCTTCGTTCGCATAACTGATATCTTGGCGATCGAGGCTGTCTGTTTCAATAAAGTTTACAAAGTGAGGAAGTGATAGATATCCAACTTGAATACCTTCAACATCAATGATCCCCCAGTTTGGGCTAAATGAGTTCAGTGTATTACGTGCAATAAACGCTGGCTGGGTTGCTTTATTTAGGTACTGCGTAATATTTTCTCTAACAAGTACAGTTTGCTCGATAATATAATTCTCAGCAGGTTCGCCTTTTAGCTCTAAATCCTGCGCTTCTTGTTCCAGTCGTTTTGCAAGTGTTAGCTTAGCTTCAAAGCTGATTGGCTCTTCGTCTAAGTTATAATACAAGCGAGTATGACCATCACTCAAAATTTCTAGTATTTCACTAATTATATTAATGAGTTGCTCTTCATCATTTTCATTTAATTTCGGGGCGTACATTTCATAGATATGCTCCCAATCAATGTTACGCTCCTTAAAAAAGGCGTAGTGATTTTGCATATCTAGCCAAAACAACTGAAAAATAACTTCGGCATCAAATTCATAGCTGTTACCGGCGATTGTATCTAGTATGCCGTCAGTGCAAACATCTTCAATGTTTTGTATAGATCTATATGAAGCAGGACCACTATCATACGGTCGTTCATAAATAAGTTGGTCTTTATACTTTTGGCTAAAAGAATCAAAAAGTGGCAAGGGGTCTAAAGTAATTATTGGATAACAGAAAGCTCCTGTTACCTGCCAAGTAACAACGGAATCACCGCTGATCTGTTTTATTTCACCATAAATATCCGAATACCAAAGCTCATTTCGCTGCTCTTTGATAATGTCACTTTGATCACTATCAGAGTTACATCCAAGTAAGCTGATACAAAATATGGTGACGACTAATTTAGCAATACATTTGATCATTACAACTTCCTATAAATTGAAATAAGAAGTTATTCTAATATTCAAAGCACTCTCGGTTTGTCACTTTAATGTCGGAGTTTCGTAATGCCTATTCGACAAAACAACTAGACAAATCAATAGTCAAACAAGCGCCACCAAACTGGCTTTTACTTATTTTTACATTCGCATCATGGCTAGACAAAATTTCTTTTACGATTGCAAGCCCTAGACCCACACCATGGCGCTTACCTGTCCTACTTTCATCAACGGTATAAAAGGGTTGAAAAACTAACTCTCGTTTGCCCTTGGCAATTCCTATTCCATCATCCTCAACTGTCAACAGCAAACGTCTACCTTGCCTAAGTAGTGACACATGAATCTGCTCTACAGCGTACTTATCCGCGTTAACAACTAAATTATGTATAACTCTTTTGATACCAGCGTTATCTACTCGCGCAAATATAGATTGTTGGACATCCAAAATAATAGGATGGTTACAGTACTTTTCTATAGACTTCGCATAGTTTTGAAGTGAATTGCTCAAATTAATTTCAGTAAAATTCAAAGATGAAGAAAACTGCTCTACTTTACTATATTCTAATATTTCATGGACTAAAGTATCCAGTTCGTCACATTCCTCAAATAACTCGTAAATAAGCTTTTCATTATTTGAGGACTTATCTAACAGCTCAAGCTTCAGTTGCAATCGAAAAATAGGGGTTTTTAGTTCGTGAGAAATTGCTCTTATCATATGCCCTTGCTGAGCAAACAAGCGCTCCAACTTCTCTGCCATGTGGTTGAAAGTTTCATTTACACGTCCAATAGCGAAAAGTCCAGTATCAGCACGCCCCGATAATTGGCCCTTTGCAATTAGTTTGCTTGCAAGCTCTAATCTAAAAAGTCTGTATTGCAGCCAAAGTGTATGCAATAAAAAAAGAAATAATATTAAACCCAAAGGCAGCCCATATTGAATAAAAAACAGAATGGTCTCGACATTATCTTTCACTCTAAATGCTGAAAATTGAATTAACTCATTCCCCTGTATTTTTGCTGTAACAGCTTGCAAATTCCCATCATGAACATTTTCTACAAGTATAGTTTGCGTCTGTTCTGAAGCTGGGGTACTAATAGTTTTAACAGTTAGGTTGCTTTGCTCCGAGATTCGCTTTAGCAAAGCAAGCCATTGTTCATTGCTCAGTGCTGGGCGAGCTGCATCTAAAGCATAAATGTAGGCTCTATAGTCTAATTCCACATCTTGCTTCAATTCAGTAGAAAAATAATCCGTAGCAAGTGAAGTTAAAAGGGGATTAATCGTTAAAAATATCAAAATGAAAATTAAGCTCTTTACCCAAAAGCGTATTAACAACATTCGGTTTCCTTGCTATTGACAATAATGTACCCCTTCCCCCTAACTGTAATGAGGTGGCGATAAGGTATACTATCCCCAATGACTTTGCGTATTTTCATTATTTTATTGTCAATTGTGCGATCTAATCCATCAAATTCCCTGCCATATAATTGCCGAGAAATATCATCGCGACTAATTATAGAATCTACATGTGAAGCTAAAAAATAGAAGAGATCAAATTCACTATCCGACATCTCAAGTTTGATATCGGATTGGCTTACAACTCTGGTGAGCAAATTAAATTTAAACGGCCCAACATTGAGTATATGATCCAATTTTCTTTTACTCTCAACTCCTTGAGCTAATCTGAGCAACTTGCGAAATCTAGCCAATATAATTCGAGGATTAACCGGCTTTTGAATAAAGTCATCAGCCCCCATTTCCAGTAAGGTGATCTCATCGATGTCGTCATTACTAGCCGTTAAGATAATCACTTTACCAAAATACTTATTCTGTAAAGCACGACACACCTCAAAGCCATCCACTTCGGGAAGCATCAAATCTAGTAGGACAAAATCAGGTTGATGTAACAGCACATACTCTAAGCCACTAGAACCGCTATATATCGTGTTAACCAAAAAGCCATGCTTTTCAAAAAAACTCTTAAGCAATGCTGCAAGTTCTAGATTGTCTTCAATAATAGTCAATGACTTAGAAATAAATGTATTCCTTTACTTAATGCCTACGATGGTATTCATCTTTTGTTTTAGACACAATTTTACGCTTTCTTTAATATTGCCTTGAGATTCATCATGAGGCAAATTTTGATTTAATATTCTAAAAGCACAATTTAGTCTGCAAACTATTATTAAACTATCAGTTATATTATTAAATTAAATGATTTTCAGGTTAAGCTGGAGATTTAAAAAATGTTTAATCCCCCTGCTTATTCTTGTTTGCGTAATAACAAAAAAAACCTTTAAACTTAATATTTAAAGAGGCTTTCATTAATAATTACCACATTATTTCATAAGTACTAATAAAATTATAAATACTTATGAAATTGAAAAAGCCACTAAACAGTGGCTTCAAAGGATTTTTTAAACATTTTTACTTTTGTCTTTGGTTAGAACGGGATATCGTCATCAAAATCGATAGGTGGTTCCATTGGATTTGATGCGCCGCCTTGCGGAGCACTTTGTGGCTTAGGTGCAAAACCACCTTGCGCTTGTCCACCACCTTGTGGAGCATAGCCGCCGCCACCTTGGTATTGATTACTTTGCTGTGGTGCTGCAGCTGGTTGCTGACGAGCTGCTGGCGCTTGTTGTGGCGCTGGTGCATACCCGCCGCTTTGCTGTGCTGCACTTTGCTGCTGAGCATACCCACCACCTTGTTGTGGTGCGCTTTGCTGCGGTGCGCTCTGTTGTTGGCCGTAACCACCTTGAGATTGACCACCGTGGCTTTGCTGTTGGCCACCTTGGTAACCGCCACTTTGTTGGTCGCCACCACGGGCACCTAACATTTGCATTTGACCAGTGAAACCATCCACTACGATTTCAGTGGTGAATTTCTCTTGGCCTTGTTGGTCAGTCCATTTACGGGTTTGAAGTTTGCCTTCAACGTAAATTTGTGAACCTTTACGGCAATATTCACCAACAATTTCAGCTAACTTGCCAAAAAACACAACACGGTGCCATTCTGTTTTATCAACCATTTGACCGGTGTTTTTGTCTTTATAGCTATCTGACGTAGCTAGAGTAATATTCGCTACACCATTGCCGTTAGGCATATAACGCACTTCTGGATCTTGACCTAAATTACCAACCAAGATTACTTTGTTCACACCGCGTGCCATGGACCTTTCTCCTATAAACGTTATATTAAACCAGCCACTTTGCGGGCTTGGTCTAGGTCAAATTCTTTATCATCAATCTTTAAATAACTGCGATTTTCATCACAGACTACTGTTGCTTCAATTACGCCTGGTAAAGCAACTAAACGAGAAGCAAGGGTTTGCGCTTGCTGCTCGTTACTTAATTCTGTCATTAAGCTTATCATTTTACTGCGTGGCGGGACTTGCATATTCCACGCAAGGATAAGCCATATTACCCCAACAACTGCGGCTGCGGCAAACACTGCTTGCGGTGTTGTTGATTGCGCAACGTAACCGCCTAAAATACCACCTAAAAATGCACCAAAAAATTGTCCTGACGAAAACACTCCCATCGCCGAGCCTTTTTGGCTAGCAGGTGCTAAGCGCGATACTAATGCCGGCATCGTCGCTTCTAAAAAGTTAAAGGCAACAAAATACGCCAGCATACACATCGCCATGCCGATGATTGAGTCAACACCAATTGCCATTGCCAACATACTTAGAGCGAGCACTGCGATAGAGCCAACAAATGCCTGTTTCTCTTTTTCTTTGCGGATCGCAATGATCATCACTGGCGCCATTAATAAAAATGCCAGTAATAAAACGGGAATATATACTTGCCAATGCGCTTGTGCTGCTAAACCTTTGGCAATTAACTGCCCTGGTAAGGCGACAAAAATCGTCGTCAAGGTCAAATGTAATAGCATCACCCCTAAATCTAAACGTGCTAATTGCGGGTGCTTAATGAGTTTTTTAATATCGCTAACGCTTGCTAAGGTATCGCCTTTGGGGGCTTTGCTAACCGCTTTGGGGACCAAAAACAACACAATAAAAATACCCGCAACAGCCAAAATAGCAGTTAACCAGAACACTCCAGCAAGACCCCACGCTGCGGCAATCATTGGACCAAGTAACATAGCAATAGCAAAGCTCATGCCTATGCTCATACCAATCACGGCCATCACTTTTGGTCGTTGCTCATCGCGGCTCAAATCAGAAGCAAAAGCTAATAACGAGCTGGCAATTGCGCCCATCCCTTGTAATGCTCGCCCTAACGTGACCATTTGCATTGAATCAGCCGTGGCAGCAATCACCGAACCGATGGCAAAAACAGTTAAACCGCCAACAATGACTTTTTTACGGCCAATTTTATCCGATAACCAGCCCATGGGAATTTGTAACACAGCTTGTGTTAAACCATAGGCGCCAATCGCAAAACCAATCCATATAGGTGAAAATCCTGATAATTCTTGCCCATAAATAGCCAATACTGGCATCAACATAAATAGGCCAAGCATACGAAATGCAAACACACTCGCTAAGGAAACTGCGGCGCGTTTTTCTCGTGAATTGAGTGAAGAAGCTGTCATGATTCGCGTGTTCTTGCTGTCTATTAAAATTTGAGCAGGGATTCTACCACAAGCTTACAGAGAAATAATCGTCCCAATGCGATGATTTTTCATTGATCAAGGATTAATCTTCGCACGTATTATGAGATACTCAGTAAATCAATTTGGTAATGAAACGAGATAGCATGGAAAACATTGAAGTCCGAGGCGCCCGCACGCACAATTTAAAAGACATCAGCCTAACCATTCCCCGTGATAAATTAATTGTTATCACCGGTCTATCTGGTTCGGGTAAATCGTCTTTAGCATTTGATACCTTATATGCAGAAGGGCAGCGTCGGTATGTAGAATCTTTATCGGCCTATGCCAGACAATTTTTATCTTTAATGGAAAAACCGGATGTTGATCATATTGAAGGGTTGTCGCCGGCAATTTCAATTGAACAAAAATCAACGTCACATAATCCCCGCTCCACCGTTGGCACCATTACCGAAATATATGATTACCTGCGCTTAATGTTTGCCCGTGTCGGTGAACCGCGTTGCCCTACTCACGATTTGCCACTCGCTGCACAAACTGTTAGCCAAATGGTCGACACTGTGCTGGCGTTCCCAGAGGGCAGCAAGCTGATGTTGCTAGCCCCTGTTGTGAAAGAGCGCAAAGGTGAGCACGTTAAGTTGTTAGAGCAACTAGCCAGCCAAGGTTATATTCGCGCCCGTATTGACGGGGAAGTATGCGACCTTTCTGATCCACCGACTTTAGAACTACATAAAAAACACACTATTGAAGTCGTGGTCGATCGTTTTAAAGTGAAAGATGGCTTACAACAGCGTTTAGCCGAATCGTTTGAAACCGCGTTAGAGCTGTCAGCCGGTGTAGCAACTATTGCATCGATGGATGACGCAAACGCCGAAGAGCTGCTGCTCTCCGCCAATTTCGCTTGCCCAACGTGTGGCTACGCCATGACCGAACTTGAACCTCGGTTATTCTCATTTAATAATCCGGCAGGCGCATGCCAAAGTTGTGATGGTTTAGGAGTTCGTCAGTATTTCGACCCAAATCGAGTGATTCAAAACCCAGAGCTTAGTTTATCTGGCGGTGCCATAAAAGGCTGGGATAAACGCAGTTTTTACTATTTCCAGATGCTACAAGCCGTTGCTGAGCACTATAAATTTGATTTAGAAATGCCATTTCAGGAACTATCTAAAGATGCTAAAAAAATCATTTTAGAAGGTTCTGGCGATACAAAAATTGCTTTTAACTACCGCAACGACCGTGGCGACCTGATCACTCGTAACCATGAGTTTGAAGGCGTGTTAAATAACATGAACCGCCGCTATCGTGAGACAGAATCAAATTCCGTGCGCGAAGAGCTGGCTAAATATCAAACCAGCCAAGCTTGCCCAAGTTGTAAAGGGTCGCGCCTACGCCAAGAAGCGCGCAGTGTATTTATCGGTCAGACTAACTTACCTGCTATCACCAGTATGAGTATTGGTGAAGCGATGAGCTTTTTTGAGCAACTAAGCTTAACGGGCCAAAAAGGCCAGATAGCTGAGAAAATCTTAAAAGAAATTCGCGACCGTTTATCGTTTTTGATCAACGTAGGGCTAAATTATCTCTCTTTAGAGCGCAGTGCTGATACTTTATCTGGCGGTGAGGCTCAACGTATTCGCTTAGCCAGCCAAATTGGCGCAGGCTTAGTAGGCGTAATGTATGTACTTGATGAACCATCGATTGGTTTGCATCAACGTGATAATGACCGTTTACTACAAACGCTGATCCATCTACGCGACTTAGGTAATACCGTGATTGTGGTAGAGCACGACGAAGATGCCATACGTGCCGCCGATCATATTATTGATATAGGCCCTGGAGCTGGCGTGCATGGCGGTTATATCATTGCCCAAGGTACTCGTGATGACATTTTAGCTAGCGAAGAGTCAGTAACAGGGCAATTTTTATCTGGCCGACGCAAAATTGAAGTTCCCAAAGAGCGTCATAAAATCAACGATAAGTGGTTAGAGCTGTTTGGCGCTAGCGGTAATAACTTAAAAAATGTCGATTTAAAAATACCTTTTGGTTTAATGACCTGTATTACTGGCGTATCAGGCTCTGGTAAGTCAACGCTTATCAACGATACCTTATTCAAACTTGCTCATACCGAACTAAACGGAGCGACCACCGCCGAAGCCGCACCGTACAAATCAATTAGTGGCCTTGAGCATTTTGATAAAGTCATCGATATTGACCAAAGCCCGATTGGCCGTACCCCACGCTCAAACCCAGCCACATATACCGGTATTTTTACTGGTATTCGTGAACTGTTTGTGGGCACGCAAGAATCTCGCTCTCGTGGTTACAAAGTCGGTCGCTTTAGCTTTAATGTAAAAGGTGGCCGCTGTGAAGCTTGCCAAGGCGATGGCGTGATCAAAGTCGAAATGCACTTTTTACCTGATGTATATGTGCCATGTGATGTCTGTAAAGGGCAACGTTATAACCGTGAAACGTTAGAAGTGCAGTATAAAGGCAAAAACATCCATCAAGTATTAGAAATGACGGTGGAAGACGCACACGACTATTTTGATAAAATACCCGCCATTGCGCGTAAACTAAAAACCTTAATGGATGTGGGCCTGTCTTATATTCGCTTAGGCCAAGCCGCGACAACGCTCTCTGGTGGTGAAGCGCAACGGGTTAAACTAGCCCGCGAGTTATCTAAACGTGACACAGGTAAAACCTTATACATTTTAGATGAACCAACCACAGGCTTGCACTTTGCTGATATTGAACAATTATTAGTAGTACTGCATCGCCTGCGTGACCACGGTAATACGATTGTGGTTATTGAGCATAATCTTGATGTAATAAAAACAGCCGATTGGATCATTGATCTAGGTCCCGAAGGTGGTGCTGGCGGCGGTGAGATCCTCATTGCAGGCACGCCGGATGAAGTAGCCGAATGTGAGCGTTCACATACTGGCCACTATTTAAAACCCCTATTATCAAAATAGGGTTTTCGCTTTATGTACTAAGGTTGGCCGGTGTTAAGATACATAAAAATTGCCAGATGGCGTGCAAACAAACAGCTGAGGCAACAACAGCAAAATTTGCAACCTCATAAACTGCGCTTTTATGAGCAAGGTAAAGCTATTTGGTTTAATCTTAACACCGCGCAAAAGCTCTACTTATTGGCGTTAATCTGCCTAATCATCTTTCAAAGTGGTTGGCTATGCGCCAGTATCACTATCGTAGCGCTTACTATTGAGTTTTGGCCAAAGTTCAATAAGCTCTGGCATTCACTTGCTGGCAAAGCACTTATACTTATTTTCTATGCCAGTATCGCCAACTTTGTACTGGCCAATGCCAGTGGCATTGTGAATAATGTAACTCATGTTTCAGCAACACATTTTAATTACACCCACAATTTTGCCACGCTACTTTATTTACCACCCTGGGCGTTGGGCATCTCTCTATCGACATTACTATTATTACAATTGATATTGCCGTTCTATATTTTTATGCTCTTAATCATCAAACCGTTTGGTTCACAGCGGGTAAAGTTTATTAGCCAAAGCTATTCACCTTTACTTACAGCTTCTATACGGTTTTTTTTATCAACGATTGTAATAATCAATCTAATGTCTTTTGTTGATGACAAAGATACCGGTGCCGTTTTTGATGACATAGTAAGCAACTTCGTCAGCAGCAAGCAGCTCTCAAGTCGAGCACTAACAAAGCAACAAGAAGTTGAAGTTGTAGAAGAGCTCAGCCAAAAAATACATGGGCAACTACCAAGTGAAAATATTACCCAAACACCTTCCACACTGCCAGTAACTCCGACGGAAGAAGATGAAAGCACTCAATCCGTACGATTATTCTTTAACACCAAAGGTTACTTTGAACGCAGCAAACGGTTAATTGCTATGTTTGCTTACACCTACGAAGCAGACCAATACTCCCGTTGCAAAAAATCTGACGACAGTAAATCGATTGAGATTAACGACTACGAAATTGTTGAAATTGCACCAGATAACAGCAAACCTTACGGTTACAGCTTTACGGTAAAAGCATGCCAATCGCCGGGCATTAAAGCGCCATAGCGGGCTACGGGCTACGGGCTACGGGCTACGGAAAATACTAAAGTCAGTTAATTAAAGTCAAACCTGTTTTTTAATTTGGCAATTACTTTGAGTTAATAGGTGGAAGCTGAGCTTTATATAATAAGCATGTTTATATCCCGCGAGCTAAATAGCTTGTTATCTGATGCTTTTAAGTTCAATCCCTGCAATACGAGTTATCAATTCATCGAGAAAGGACAAATCCACTATTTCGCCGTTACTAAATAGTCGGTAATCCGACTCCAAACCTGCCAACAATTCTCTTGCCTCAGCAACACCTTTAAAAAACTCGCTACTGCGTAAAATACACACCAAGAGATCATCTTGCAGCGCAATGCGCTGCTTTATTTCATGTAGACCTTGTCCTAAATAAGACTTGAGCGTCTTTAAATCAGAAGAAGATATACGTCCATTTTCGAACTTTAACGTAATTTTGAAGTATTCCATGAACTTAATCTCATAACGATTGCACTTAACACTTGAATTTAAATAAGATTAAAGCTGCTGCTTCGAGCCTAAATTTGTATATAACAGCAACAAAAAAGCCAGATATTCCGTTGTAGTTGGAACCATCTGGCTTTATATGATTAGTTATTAGCAAGCGTTACGGACGTGGAATAAATCCTAACGCGTTGTAAACAGACTTTAAGGTTATCTCTGCACGTGCGCTGGCTTTTTCAGCACCGGTTTTCATGATGTTGTTGAGCAATGCTTGATCTTCACGGATCTCTTTAAAGCGCGCTTGGATTGGCTCGATCATGCTCACTACTGCGTCAGCGGTGTCTTTTTTCAGATGGCCATACATTTTATCTTCGTATTCAGGCACTAACTCTTCAATTGAGCGCTTAGTTGCAACAGACATAAGTGTTAGTAAGTTTGATACGCCTGGTTTTTCAGTGCGATCAAAATAAATACGCGCTTGCTCGTCTGAATCGGTTACTGCTTTTTTAAGCTTTTTCTCGATCTTTTTTGGTTCGTCTAACATCATGATAAAACCATTTGGGTTTTCATCTGATTTAGACATTTTTTTCAGTGGATCTTGCAGGCTCATTACGCGCGCACCAAACTCTGGAATGTAAGGTTCTGGGATCGTGAAAACTTCACCATATAAGTTATTAAAGCGCGTTGCGATATCGCGTGTTAGTTCAAGGTGCTGCTTTTGATCATCACCTACTGGTACTTGCGCCGCTTGATAAAGTAAAATATCAGCTGCTTGTAATACCGGATAAGCAAACAAACCAACGTTTACGTTGCTGGTGTTCTTTGCTGACTTATCTTTAAACTGGGTCATGCGGTTAAGCTCCCCCATTTGCGCATAACAGTTTAGTACCCAACCTAGCTGTGCATGTTCAGGCACTTGCGACTGCACAAATAAAGCAGCTTTATCTGGATCAATACCACATGCAACATACAAAGCTATACCATCTAATACACGGGTTTTTAAAAGCTCTGGATCTTGGCGTAACGTAATCGCGTGCAAATCAGCTAACATAAAGTGACTATCATACTCTTCCTGTAGCTTTACCCACTGGTTAATAGCGCCAACATAGTTGCCTATTGTCATTCCACCGGTTGGCTGCATGCCACTTAACACTACTGGTTTACTCATGATGTTCCTTTATATTACAAAAATAAAAAATGCTAAAATTAAAAAATCGCTTAACGCTGGGTAAGAACAGGTATTATATCTAAGAAATTCTCACAGAGGTACTGTGGATTCAAATCAGCAAGATTTTCACCTTGGTTATAACCATAATTAACGGCAAGTACGTCTATATGTGCCGCTTGCGCCGCTAAGATATCACTTTTTGAGTCACCAATCATAATTGCTTGACTCACTGGTACATTTAATTGCTGACAAGCAAATAAAAGAGGCTCTGGTGAAGGCTTTTTGGCCATGTCATCACCACACACTATCACCTCAAAATGACTTCTCAAAGCGAGCTTATCAAGTAGCTTTTCAGTAAAGCAGCGGGCTTTGTTAGTGATCAACGCTTTTGGTATACCACGTAACGCCGCAAGGCCTGTTTCTACGTGTTGATAAAGCACACTGTATTCACCTACTTGTTGCTCATAATGATCATAAAAAAGCGCAATTGCTTTATCTGCTAATGCTGGATCTAGGTGTTCACTGACTTTCATGTCGCCACTGAGGCCTCGCTTAACCAGCATTTCAATGCCGTTACCAACCCAGCTTTGTACCAACCCCTGACTTACAATTGGAAAAGCTAAATCAGATAAAGTCAGATTCATCGCTATATATAAATCATAAACACTATCAACTAAAGTACCATCAAGATCAAATAAAGCGGCTTCATACTTCATTATTTTACACCCTCTAACTGGGCACGCATTTGCTCAATTACTTGTTGGTAATCTGGCTGATTAAAAATAGCAGAGCCGGCAACAAACATGTCAGCACCGGCTTGAGCCGCCGCCGCAATATTATCGACTTTAATACCACCATCTACTTCTAAACGAATAGCACGACCTGAATCATCAATTATTTTCCGTGCTTGGCGTAGTTTTTCCAAAGTATGAGGAATAAAACTTTGACCGCCAAAACCTGGATTAACCGACATTAATAAAATCACATCAAGCTTATCAATCACATGTTCTAAATAGCTTAAACTCGTCGCAGGGTTAAAGACTAAACCAGCTTGGCAACCATGATCTTTGATCAGCTGCAAAGTGCGATCAATATGTTCACTCGCTTCAGGATGAAAAGTAATGATTGAAGCACCAGCATCAGCAAATTGCGGTATTAAACTATCGACCGGTTTAACCATTAAATGCACATCAATAGGCGCAGTAATACCATAATCACGTAGCGCTTTGCACACCATAGGCCCAATTGTTAAGTTTGGCACATAGTGATTATCCATCACATCAAAATGAACTACATCTGCACCAGAAGCTAAAACACGCTCAACATCTTCGCCCAAACGGGCAAAATCAGCAGATAAAATAGACGGGGCGATAAGGTACTTTTGTAGTGTTTCTAACATAAACAATCCTTAGTGATATTAAAAATGCGCAAAATAGCAGGGCCATTAATTGCCATAATGTAACCTAAATCAAGCTATTCCCCAAGAATCCCAGTTAATTAAAGCTTTAACTCTATTTGAAGTTTTGCAACGGTTATATTTTAAACAGCAAAATATAAACATTATTTTTACCTTAACCTTCTAATTTTATTAATTTTTTATATTTGTTAAGGATAAATTAAGTTTGTTATTTGAGCATTTTTTATGTATGCTCTAGTGAGTAACACTATTATGGACTTAGTAAAATGCGTGCTTTTAAAATCGGGATCTTAACTGCGGCTGCTATAACTATCGGTACACTAAGCTATTTTTCAAAAAGTGATAATACACTTATCGCAGCTAACGATTGCGAATGTAGCTCAGGCCATTTAAAAATTAATAATGCAGTGCAATGTATGAAGGTCGAACAAGAATCAAGTTGGATGTCATGGATCACTGGTGATAGTCGCAGTGCACAATTTCATTATTTAGATTTACTTGAATTATTAACCAGCTCAGACGAACCACAAAAAGCACGTTCACTTAGTCCTAGGTTCTAGTAAAATGCGGCAACTGATCAGCGCTATACAAAGTGTTGTTGCGGCATTTTTTGGCGTGCAATCTGAACACAAGCGTCACGCTGACTTTAAACAACACTCGCCTACCAGTATTATTATCATCGCTATTATTTTATTTATATCTTTTGTAACCGCTATCTATGGCGTGGTGACTTGGGTGCTAAGTACATAGCCATCAACTCATTAACTTTATTGCGCGAACCACCTTTTGGGCTAATCGTCCGCTTAACTTGAATTTCAGCTAACGTTGCTTGGCTATATATTTTACGTGTCCATACAGTGTCATGATTCGAGATCAATACCGGTGTTTTGTTTTCAAATGCCGCTTGCTCAGCTAAATTAGCTAGATTCGCCTGATCATCTAAATTAAAGCCACCCTTAGCATAAGAGGTAAACGACGCCGTTTTACTCAAAGGCACATAAGGTGGATCGCAATAGATCACGGCGTTATCGGGTACTAATTTAAATACATCGTCATAACCTAAACAAGTAAACGTGGCTTGTTGCGCTTTTTCGGCAAAAAAGTACATTTCTTTTTCAGGAAAATACGGACGTTTATACTTACCGAACGGAACATTAAAAATTCCTTTCAGGTTATAGCGGCATAAACCGTTGTAGCCGTGGCGATTCATATATAAAAATAAAATCGCTCGCTCGTAAATGTCATTACTTTGATTAAACTGTACGCGATAATCATAATATGCGTCAGGCTGGTTGTTTAAATCAACAAACAGCTTTTTAGCATCGCTGATGAATTCATCTGGAGAATTTTTTAATTCGTTATACAAGTTAATGAGATCAGCATTAATATCATTAAGAATATAATCTTTAAAATCTGTGTTTAAAAATACCGAGCCAGCACCTACAAACGGTTCAACTAAGGTATCAGCGTGTTTGCTCGCTTCATTTAAGCGCGCGCTAATATCTTCAACTAAGCTGTATTTTCCGCCAGCCCATTTAAGGAAGGCTCTGGTCTTTTTCTGCATCGGCTCTTTACTTCAAACTGGTGTGCCGCGATTTTACACTAAACAGTGTAAATTTACTGATCTAGTAACGCGATTTCTTGTTTTATTTTACTGATTTTTTTATAAAACGGCTGATTTTTACGCACCGCTTCAGGTAGGCTTGCTAGCGCTTCGCGAGCCGTATTTAAGTTATCAAAGCTGCCATAGGTTACCACCCACCACATTTTATCGTTGCGGCGTGTTTGATAGACTTTACCAAGTACTTGCAGCGACTGTTTAGCAACAAACTGCTCGGCGATTGTTTGCTGAGTTACCGCTAGTAACTGGATCACGACCTTACTATCCGGCTGTTGTAGATACCAAGCATTATCTGCTGGCATAATTTGCTGCGCTTGAGGAACAAGCTCTACCACAGTGGGTTCTTCAGCCAAGCTAGTCGTGATATCAACAGGCTCTGCAACTGGCGCTAAACTATCTAGTATTGCCGCAACATTATTTTCCTGAGTAGGATTATCAATAAGCGGCTTGTCTTGCTCTGGTTGGGCTTGTTGAGCAGCTGATTGAGCATCTGCAGCTTCTACTTGTGAGGAATCTATTGTCACCGCAGGTTCTGTTACAGCTTGCTTTAAAGTATCGACTGCGATTGCCGTCGCCACTGGAGTTTCTGGTTGTGGCTGATAAAAATCCTGCCACCAACGGGTCATATCAGATTTATATAAAAAACCAATGATGAGTAACATAATAATCACTAGCAGCGTTATTAAATGTACTCGCCAAGATACTTTATCAGTGACTACAACCTTAGCTGTGTGCTGTGTTGGTTGCCACGCTAACAATAAACTCGGATTACCGTGTGCTTCGCGCAAAAAGGTTTGAAATACCGGGTCTTCATCATAAGGTAAATCATTAAAATAGCACTTCATCAACTGTTTACTTTCTGCTATAGAAAGTGCTTCGAGATGAATTTCAACAGCGCTTTTAAATTGCCCCACTGATTGCGATGCCAGTAAGACATATAAAGTAGTAGGACTATGCTTGGCAAGCGTTGTTAACTCTTCGACCATTTCTTCAGATAAATGCCGTCCACCATCTAACACCCATAAACATGGACCACAGTTTTGCTGTTTAGCTAGTTGGTAAAAATTTTCTGACAGGCTTAGGTTTTGATCAATTAACGGCGAGCGGAAGCTTTGTTCCAGTAACTCACTCATCAATTGCATATCACTCATACGCGCACTAAGCTGCACAAATGACTTATTAAAATCACTGTATTTATCAGTAATGAAGGTTTCGAGAAGATAACTTTTACCAAGTCCAGAAGGACCCAGTAAGACAATTAAATTTTGCCCATATTCAAACTGTAGGGCAATCCGATCAACCAAAGCCGCACGGCTAGGTAAGATTTGCGATTGCATTAGCGCCCTATTAAATTTCGGACCTGTTGATCTGATACATCATCAACCAACGCGCATTGACCAAACGCAGTAGGAAGAATAAAACGGATCGTGCCTTTTTTATTCTTTTTATCTTTACGCATATGATGAAGGAAATGTTCAGCAGTCATCACATCAGGGATCTCACTAGGCAAATTATATTGTGCTATTAAGGTAACGATCCTTGCAACTTCTTGTGCACTTAAATCACCACGAGTATGAGCTAGCTGTGCAGCTAATACCATGCCAGTGGCAACAGCTTCACCATGTAGCCATTGGCCGTATCCCATTTGCGCTTCGATAGCATGTGCAAAGGTATGGCCTAAATTAAGTAACGCTCGTAGTCCTGCTTCTTTTTCATCCTGAGCGACAATCAGTGCTTTAATTTCACAACAACGAAAAATCACATGCTGAATGGTTTCTTCATCCAAAGCCTGTAATTGCGCGGTGTTGTTTTCTAGAAAAGTAAATAATTCTGTATCGTAAATTAAGCCATATTTAATAACTTCAGCCATACCGGCTGCAAATTCACGAGCAGGAAGTGTATGCAATGATTGAGTATCAATAAACACGGCTTGCGGCTGATAAAAAGCCCCAATCATGTTTTTACCCAAAGGATGGTTAACCGCCGTTTTACCGCCAACTGATGAATCAACTTGCGATAATAAGGTAGTGGGTACTTGAATAAACGGTACCCCGCGTTGATAGCAGGCCGCAACAAAACCAGTCAGATCACCGACCACACCACCACCAAGGGCGATTAAGCAAGTATCTCTGCCGCAATTGTTTTCAAGCAAAAATGCCGAGATTTTCTCAAACCATTCCAGTGATTTATATTGCTCACCATCAGGAATAATAAAACTTAGCGGATTTAAATCAGCTAATAACGCCATTGCATCGCTTAAGTACAAAGGTGCAATGGTGTCATTAGTGATAATGATAGGTCGACAATCACCAATATGATGATGCAGCCTGTCAGTCTGTTGAAGAGCAGATTGACCAATATAAATAGGATAACTTCGCTCGTCTAAATTAACTGTTAATTCAAGCATCGCTAGTATCCTTTCTTATTGGTATTTAAAAATCTAATTTCTCGATGATTTGATTAGCGACAACTTTAGCGCTTTGCTCATCAGTGCGTACAACAAAATCAGCTACTTCTTTATACAACGGTTCGCGTTCTTCAGCTAAGCGCTCTAATACATCACGAGGTGCTTCTTCTGTTTGCAGTAATGGGCGACGCTTGTCGCGCTGCGTGCGTGCAACTTGCTTTTCGATAGGTGTCTCTAGGTATACAACAATACCACGAGCCGAAAGCTTGTTTCGTACTTCTTTACTCATCACAGAACCACCACCAGTTGCAAGTACAATACCTTGCATTTCTGTTAGATCGCCAATGACAGATTCTTCACGAAGTCGAAAGCCTTCTTCACCTTCAAGATCGAACACCCAGGCAATATCTGCACCGGTACGGCGTTCGATTTCTTGATCAGAATCGACAAATTCAAGGTGCAATTGATCTGCAATGTGACGACCAATTGTGCTTTTGCCAGCCCCCATAGGGCCAACTAGAAATATATTACGTTTTTCAGCCATATCTTTTAGTACAAACGAACTCTAAAATTTGAAATAAAACCCCGCCTAACGACCTGGCCCCAAAATTAAGGAGGGGATTATCTCAGTAATTGATTGGGTATTTCAAGTCAATTAGAACAAAAAGCCAATTAACGAGCAATTAAAGTCAATAATTGCCCATTGTGTAAGAATAAATCAGTGTAAATTACTCTATTTGGATTTTCGGAGTAACGAAAATCAGCAATTCTTTCTTTTCATTAAACTCACTAGTGCTTCTAAACAGCACTCCTAGGTAAGGAATATCACCTAATAATGGTACTTTTTTAACTGAGTTAATGATTTGCTGCTGGAATATACCACCAAGTACCACGGTTTGACCATTCTCAACCAGTACTTGGGTTTGAATTTCTTGGGTATCAATTGCAACTGCAGGACCAGTTCCAGTTTGTACCGTATCACCTCGGGTATCTTGGGTAATGATTAAATCCAAGATAACTTTATTATCTGGGGTGATGTGTGGTGTTACCTCAAGACTCAATACTGCCTTTTTAAAGCTAACAGTTGTAGCACCACTTGAAGCAGATTCAACATACGGTATTTCGGTACCTTGTTCAATACGTGCTTTTTTCTGGTTGGCAGTCGTAATGCGCGGACTTGCGATAATTTCACCACGGTTTTCTTCTTCAAGCGCGGTTAGCTCTAAATCAAGTAACGTACCATTTGCTAATTTAGCAACGTGCATACCAATACTGCCAGCGGCACCTGTGATAGGCAAGTTTACATTAAGGCGATCAGAAATACTTGGAATGGTGCCGTTAGAAATCGTATTAGCACCTTCTAAGGTACCTGAAATACCATCAGTGCCTTGTTGATCACTAAACCCCCAACGTACTCCTAAGTCTTCTTTTACGTTATCACGTACAGTAACCATACGTGCCTCAATAATAACTTGTCTAACCGCTATATCCAAAGTTTCGACCATACGGCGAACACTTGCAATGCTTTTAACGGTGTCTTTAATTAACAAGGTATTGGTACGTTTATCAACGGATACACTGCCGCGAGCACTAATAATGCTGTTAGTGTCGGTTTTCAGTAAATCAGCAAACTCTTCCGCTTTAGCATAATTCAAACGAATATATTCACTATAAAGCGGCTCTAAGTCTTCAACTTGTTGTTTGGCTTTTAGATCTTTCGCTTCGCGGGCGGCAAGCTCTTCAGATGGTGCCACCATTAATATAGAGCCATCCATACGCTTATCTAAACCTTTAACGCGTAATACCACGTCAAGAGCTTGATCCCAAGGCACACCATCTAAACGCAGAGTTATGTTGCCACTGACTGAGTCACTGGTTACTAGGTTGAAATCATTATAGCCGGCAATAATTTGCAATACGGCACGCACAGAGATGTCTTGAAAGTTTAGGGTCATTGGGCGACCTTGGTATTCTTTACCACCTTCTAAATATGAACGTTGCGATTCATCTTTTTCAACTGTAAGTGTAAGAATATTTTCAATTTGTTGATAAGTGAATTTAAACGCGGCATTAGGGGTTATCACTACCCTACTCATATTATTTTCTTTAAATGTCTCAATTGAGCTCACTACAGTGCCAAAATCTAGCACATCTAGCTCATATAATAAGTCATCTAAAATATCGGTATGATGAAACTCAGCAATAATTTTACCGCCACTTTCATGCACATCAATCGCAGCTTGAGTATCTTGTAAAAAGACTAAGACTCGCGCTTCACCTTTTTCACCGCGACGAAAATCAATAGACTGGATTGAGTTGATGTAATTGCCAGTCACTTCTTTAGCGGTATTAGCATCTTGTTGTGACGTGATCGGATTATCTGAGACGTGTAATGAAACAAGGTTATTGTTCACCGTTGTTTGGTAAATTTTTAAACGCTCTAAATGAACAGTGACAATCAAGTTACCATCAACAGCTACACTATTAACTTTTTCAATACCTGCTTGGTTGATTTGTACTTCACTTAAACCTTGTTCAACACTAGCTGCATTAAAGCGCATTTCAATACGAGCCGGGTTATTAAATACCTGAACTTTTGGCTCTTCAGTCAGCTCTTCATCAAATACCAGCTGTAACTGTGTTTCTCCAGCTATTAGCGGGCTATAACGAACATCATACAATAGCGGCGTAGCCATTGCTGATTGCGTGATAAAAAGGGCAATAACAACAAACAAAGCCTGCTGAATGCGATTACTCCAAGATACTCCCTTATGCATTTTAATTTTACCTTTTTTATTTTTAACTAGTGCCATTGGATCCCGCCTCTAACATTTCCAGCTTCGTCAGGCGCTCTTTCCAACAACCAGACCCGTCGGGTATTAATTCTAACAATTCTATATAATCACTTTTAACATCTTGTACAACACCATGATACAAACCAATATGATTACCGATAGTAACTCGGTGTAAAGTATCATCTGCAGCTTTAATTAATGCCCATGTTTGGCCACCAGAACCCAGCGTGCCTTTCATTGCTAGGTTATCCAACGGATATTTCTCTAATACTTCACGCGTACGATCAGGATCAGGGTGTAAGCAGTTTTTAACTTGGATCATGTTATTTTGAATAATTTCCGGTTGCGGCGCAACAAAAGGACTACGTAGTTGCTGTGCATTGTATTCAAAGTGCTCAAATTGGGTCAGTTTTGGAATGGCCTCTACCTTAGGTGTAGTGCTGGCTTTTACCTGATCAATAAATTCTTTTTGCTCAGAAGTATCATCGTTACATGCGCTCACCAAAATACCGCTGAGTAAAACAAAGGCTAGTTTTTTCATTTTTTAGCCCCTACTTTCTTCACGCCGCCTTCATAGCGGTAAGTTTTGGCAACCACGCTAAATGTCAGTTTGCCTGAGTCTGAACTATTAATTGAAAAGTCATGCAAACTTACTATACGAGGAAGTTGCGCCACTTTACCAACAAAATCACCAAACTCATGGTAGCTACCTATTACTTCAATTTTAATCGGTAACTCAGTATAAAATTCTTTTTCCACTTCTGGTAACCAGCCAATTTTAAGAAAGGTTAAGCCACTGGTCGTGCCCACATAAGATAAATCATCAAGTAAGCCTGGTGTTTCGTTTGAAGTCGGTAAGCGCTTTAGTAGTAAAGAAAACTTTTCTTCCATTTCAACCATTTGTTGACGGTAAATTTCTAGATTACTGGCCACAGCATATTTCACTCGATAGGTACTGCGTAACTCAACTTCTTTACTAACTGCATTGTGGTAGCTATCTATTTCATCTGAAACCAATAAGCTGTAACTAAAAAACAGCACCAAGGCAGCTACAAAAGTACAGCAAATAACCTTGACAACTATTGGCCAATCGCCGATATTTTCAAGCTCAATTTCGTTCCATTCAATCTCTGTTAACGCTTTGATATCAAGGTTCATTATTTAACCTCTCCAATCTTATCAAAGGGTTTTACATAAAATTCCATATTAAAATCACTCAATAAACGAGACGATTTCTCCCCTGCAATAATGCCTTGCATTGTCGGCTTTTCGAGCAGATAGGAGTTTTGTACTTGGCGCAACATGTTTGACAAATAATTATTTGATTCGCTACGCCCAACCACATGAATTGCACTACCACGGCGTTCTAACTTAGTTAGATAAACACCCGTTGGTACAATTTTGGCAACTTCATCCATAATTTGTGTGCCTAAATTACGACTACTTTGCAGCTCTTCAATTAAGCGCATACGTTGCTGTAAGTTTTCTTTCTTTTTATCTAACTCACGAATTTCACTAATACGCCGATCTAATTGCCCTATTTCAGTTGAAAGGTAATTATTTTTAATATTTTGACCGTCTCGTAAACCACCGTAATAGCTACTCAATAAATACATACTGATAAAACTGCCAAGCACCACGAAAAATAAAATAGTGACAAATTTATTCTGCGATTGTTTTCGCTGCTGTTCGCGCCACGGCAGTAGATTTATATGTGGCATGATGAAAAACTCCTTAATGCCAAACCTGTCGCTATTGCAAATTGAGTACGATGACGCTGTAACACATTGCGATCGACATGGTGGGAAATATCCATATTTTCAAAAGGCTCAGCCACTATGGTATGAATACCTAGTTCTTCAATTAGCAATCGATCAAGGCCATCAATCATCGCTGTGCCACCAGTAAGCACAATGTAATCGATTTGATCTTTGCCACTGGTAGTTAAAAACATCTGCACTGCGCGGCGCACTTGCTGTAATAATGAGGTTTGAAATGGTGCCAATACTTCAAACGTATAGTTAGGCGGAAGATCGCCAGTAGTTTTGCCTATTTCAGCTTCATCAAAACTTTTATTGTAATAAGCCACTATGCTGTTGGTGTATTGATCGCCACCAAATACTTGGTCTCGGGTGTAAATCGTTTCACCGCCAAGTACCACACTTACCAACATAAGTACCGCGCCAATATCGACCACTGCTACACACTTATTAAATGCATCGCTTGGTAATTGCTGATAATACACATCCATTGCGCGACTCAGCGCATAGCTTTCTACATCAACTACTTTTGCTATTAAACCAGCTGATTCTAAGGCACCAACACGAGCTTCAACACTTTCGGTACGCGCAGCTGAAAGCAACACATTCATTTTGGAAGGATCGGCTTCGTTGGTACTGAGCTTTTCAAAATCTAGGCTAACTTCATCTAAAGGATAGGGAATAAGGCTGTCCGCCTCGATTTCTATTTGCGACTCAAGCTCTGCATCGCTAAGCGTAACATCCATAAAAATTACTTTAGTAATGACGGTTTGTCCCGATACAGCCACTGCTGCCGAACGAATTGACTTAGGTAACTTACGCTTTAGCTTAGTAATGATATTACCAATTGCCTCAATATCTTGAATATTGCGCTCAGCCATTGTACCTTTTGGCATTGGCTCAATTGCTAGCGCTTCGAGCCTGTAGCCACTGTCCGTTTCATTCAGCAACACCGCTTTTATAGCATGTGAACCGATATCTATCCCTACCATCATCGATGAAGACTTACTCAATAGTTGACTTAGCATGTTCGCAACTTGGCCTTTGTTTTAAGAATAAACAAGTTATAATTTTTATATGAAAAAATACTATTCATTTTTTAATCAATATATACTAGCAGTCTCCGATTCTAATTGGGAGTCCATTTAGGGAAAATATAAGTGATTTTATTGAAACGAACTTTACAATTTTTTATCATCTGCGCGTTTTTAGGGCTCATTACCTTAGTAAGCCTTTATTATTACGTTAAATCTGATATCCCCAGTGTGCAAGTTTTAAAAGACGTGCAATTACAAACTCCTATGCAAGTCTTTTCGAAAGATGGTTTGTTAATCAACCAGTTCGGTGAAAAACGTCGCATTCCAGTGACTATAGAAGAGATCCCACAACCACTCATAAATGCTATTTTAGCTACTGAAGATAACCGTTTTTATGACCATATAGGTATAGATCCTATAGGTATTTTACGTTCAGCGCTCGTATTAATTTCAACTGGTGAGAAAAAACAAGGCGCAAGTACTATAACAATGCAGTTAGCTCGTAACTTCTTCTTAACACGTGAAAAGGCCTATATTCGTAAAGTAAAAGAGATCTTCATTGCGTTACACATTGAGAACTTACTTACCAAGGATGAAATACTCGCTTTATACCTAAATAAAATAGAGTTAGGTAATCGTGCTTTTGGTATCGGAGCCGCTGCACAAGTCTATTATGGTAAGCAACTAAACGAGTTAACTTTAGCGCAAATGGCAATGATTGCAGGCTTACCAAAAGCGCCGTCAGCTTTAAATCCGATAAGAAACCCAGTTCGCGCCAAGGCACGCCGTAATGTGGTACTCAGACGTATGCTCGATGAAGGTTATATCTCTCAAGCAGACTACAACCAAAGCTCTCAAGAACCAATTACGGCAAAATTTCATGGTGCCGAAATAGACTTATATGCGCCTTATATATCTGAAATGGTGCGTGCAGAAATGGTCGCTCGTTATGGCTACGAAAAAGCCTATAATACCGGCTTTAAAGTTTACACCAGTGTTGAATCTGACGTACAAGCCGCAGCGCAAAAAGCACTCGTTAATAATCTCCATGCATACGATATGCGCCATGGCTATCGTGGCCCAGAGCAGCAACTGTGGGATTTTGAAACGCAACCAGCCCTAAGTTCTAGTGAAATTTTAGCAAAGCTAAAACCGGTAAAAGAAATTGCCCCGTTATTAACAGCAGCAGTTTTGTCTGTAGCAGATCAAACGGCAACAGTGTTATTAAAAAGTGGTGAGCAAGCCACTCTAGACTGGGATAATCTCAAATGGGCACGCAAATACATTACCCGTTACCGTCAAGGTTTTCCTCCAAAAACCGCTACCGACATACTCAATCCAGGGGAGCAAATTTGGCTACGTAAAAATGACGATGGTAGTTATCTACTCAGCCAATTGCCTGAAGCGTCAAGTGCATTAGTATCGCTGGATCCGAATGATGGTCGCATTAAAGCGATTGTTGGTGGCTATAGCTTTGAACAAAGCCAATATAACCGAGCCGTGCAAGCAAAACGTCAGGTAGGTTCTAACATTAAGCCGTTTATTTATTCGGCGGCGCTGAATAATGGTTATACCTTAGCGTCTATTTTAAATGATGCGCCAATCAATCAATGGGACAAAAGCCTAGGGGTTGCATGGCGACCAAAAAACAGCCCTGCGGTATATAACGGCCCAATCCGTATTCGTCGTGCTTTAGCACAATCGAAAAACGTTATTTCGGTGCGCTTACTGCGCGGGGTAGGCTTGCAGCGCACAGCTGATCACCTATTAAAATTTGGCTTTCAAAATAATGATATCAATCGCAGTGAATCGCTAGCTTTAGGTAGTGCGTCAATTACTCCTTTAGAGCTTGCCCGTGGCATGAGCACATTTGCCAATGGCGGTCATTTGATCACCCCTTATTTCATTAATGAGATTCAAGACTCTGCAGGTAATGTGTTATTTAAAACAGAACCACTATTAGCGTGTGATCCCGTTACTCCTCCGCTAACAACGACTCAATTTGAGTCTACTTCTGAGTTAAATACCAGCCAAGCTGCAAATCATTGTGCACCGCGCATCATATCTAAACAAAACGCGTTTTTGATAGCCGATGCGATGAATAGCGCAATTTGGGGAGGCGGTAGTTGGGCTCATAAAACGGGTTGGAGTGGCACAGGCTGGCGTGCTCAGGCCTTAGATCGTCGCGATCTTTCCGGTAAAACGGGTACTACTAATGACTCTGTCGATACTTGGTTTAGCGGCTTTAACCGTAATGTTATGACCTCGGTCTGGGTTGGATTTGATAATCCAGGTAACCCGCTTGGTCGCTCGACGTATAATAACAACATGGATAATACCCAGATCTCTGGTGCAGAATCTGGTGCTAAAACAGCTCAACCAGCATGGATTGACTTTATGCGAGTAGCACTCAAAGATAAGCCAGAAGCACCAATCGAGCCACCTGAAGGATTAGTGTCGGTACGAATCGATTTAGCAACGGGACTCTTGAGTCAAAAGAACGATTACACTAGTCGCTTTGAATACTTTGAAAAAGGCACCTCGCCCACTAAGTATGTGATGCAGCATGTAGAAAACGTTTTTGAAGAAGAAACTAAAACAGAAGAAGAGCTGTTTTAATATTACTCTATCGCGATATAAAATCGCTGCTACATAAAAAAAGCGCCAATCGGCGCTTTTTTTATTTTACAAACTCAGAGCTCATTTTAAGTTTTGTATTAACCAATATAAATCAGAATGCACGCCTGCTGCGGTAACTTCTTTGCCTGCACCAGGACCTTGGATCACCAACGCATTATCGCTATACCACTGACTGTTGATAACAAAGATATTATCACCTGGAGTTAAGTTAGCTAAGGCATCACCCTGTGTTGCATAAGCCAAACCGACTTTAGCGGTTACTTTGCCATCAGCAATTGTTAACGCACCGGTATAACGCAGTACTTTGTTTTCTTTGCCAGCTAACTGCGCTTTTTCAGCAATAAAGTCATCAAGCAACTGCTTATTAGCTAAAAAAGACTGCCAATCACCTTGCGCTAGTTGCTCTGGCATCAACGGTGTTAAGCCAATCTCATCAAGCTCTAAGGTGAGCCCTAATTCACGCCCTAAAATTAATAGCTTACGCTGCATATCACGCCCAGATAAATCTTCCCGTGGATCAGGCTCGGTGTAACCCATTTTTTGCGCTTGCAACACTAAATCGGAAAACGCCACACTGCCATCATAACTGCTACACAACCACGATAAAGTGCCTGAGAACACGCCTTCAATATGGGTAATACTGTCGCCACTGTTTTGTAAATCAGCTAACGCAAAATTAATTGGTAAACCCGCACCAACACTGGTGTTATAACGCCATAATAAGTTACGTTCAGCTAAATTACGGCGTAAATTTTGATACCAGTCATTATTTGCAGTGCCCGCATATTTATTAGCACTGATCAGGTGACAATCTAAATTTACAAACGCCGGGTAAAGCTTACTAAACGCTTCACTAGCAGTAATATCAATCAGCACTTTGTGTTCGTAATCGAGTTCGCTGATACGTGTCAGTAAATCAGCTTCTTGGTAATCTATTGCTTCGTTTTGCCACTGTGACTGCCATTGCTCAAGCACGATACCACTTGGGCTGAACAACATAGAGCGCGAGCGTAATAAACCAACCAGCTTAACGCTGAAGTGTTGCTGCAAACGATTAAGCTGCTGACTTAGTTGCTCAATAAATACTTCACCAACATTACCAAGGCCAGCAACAATAATGGCAAGCTCTTGGCCTTTGTTAATCAACTTATCATGCAATAAGGTCAACACATCACTATCAATAGATTGATCCGTTAGTAGTAATATGTAGTCTGCGTCTTGATGGCTAAAGCGCGGCACTAAACTTTGCTCACTAAGCACTTGCGTTGCTTGTTCAAATAATTGCGCTACATCATTTCGTGGCGCCACAACAGCGCAACCATGTAAGTTCGACTCAATAATATTAGCGCGCCCTTGCAAATGACTCACCACCTGATGAGTCGCTGCTGCCGGCACTAGTAAGTAGGTATCGCCGTTTTTAATAAAATGATGCAAGCTGTGTTGAATAAGCTGACTTAATTCGCCAATTTCACCGCCACGCAACTGATCAATGCGCAGTAAATCAATATTTTCTAAGGTAGTGATAAAACGCTTAGCTTTGCTGTAACCTTCTTTGACAATTTCTGTCGCGCTAGCTTCGCTGTCGTAACTACTGCGAACGACTAACTTGATATCAGTATTTTTTAATGGCGAGAGAGTTTTAGCATGTAACACTGGGTTGCCCAAACGCGCCAGTAAGTTTGCTTGGCCACGACATACTTTAGAATACTTAATCGCTTTTTTTACTTTACGAGGGTCGGTACTAAACACCCCTTGGGTATCAGTCCAAATTGATACCTGACTAGCATGACAATAACTGCTTAACAAAGTCGCGCTGTAATCACTGCCATTGCGCCCCAAAGTAACGGTATTTGCTTGGCAATCAGCGGCTATAAAACCAGTAACAATATTAATGCAATTGGCTGAAATTAACTCGGCACAGGCTTGTTGATTTTTTTGATGTAATAATTGCCCATCATTAAGGGTAAACAATTGACGAGCATCAACATCTTGAGCTGCAACATTTAACTGTTTTAAATAGCTAGCCAATAATCGTGCCGACCAAACTTCACCGTGAGCAAGCAATGCGGCTTCCTGTAAGCTTTGCTGTTGAGTTTGCTGTGCAATTAAGGCTAGCTCCTGTTCTAATACGTTTAATGCCGTATGTCGCGCTGCTGGACTCAATAACTGCTCGATCAAAGTACGTTGATGATTATCAAGCTGCAATAATATATCACTCACTGCCTGTTGATCACCTTGCTGGTAACTCTGCCATAGCGTAACTAACGTATTGGTAGTTTTACCGGCTGCGGATACCACCACACAATCACCGGCTTCCGTATGGGCTAGAATAATATTTGCTACGGCCTGATAACGCTCTGCAGAACTAAGGCTAGAACCACCAAATTTATGAACTATATTTACCATTTTTTATTACCACAAAGCCGTATGTGCAGGAGTCAGTTTAAATGAGTTTGATTGCTCATCATCTTGTTGTTGAACAGAGGAAGCAATTACTTTTACGCCGTGCTGAGCTTGACCTGGTTTCACTTTATTGAATACACGATCTAAGTCAGCGATTAAATCTTTTACATCTTCAATGCCCACCGAAATACGGATCAGGGTATCACCTACTCCCGCAGCAAGACGAGCAGTTGCCTCCATACCTGCGTGGGTCATAGTTGCAGGGTGACAAATCAAACTCTCAACCCCACCTAATGACTCAGCTAAGCTAAATTCTTCTAAGCTGGTCAAAAATTCTGCAGCATCATTAATATCACCTTTGATATCAAAGCTTACCATGCCACCAAAACCACGTTGCTGCTGTTTAGCGAGTTCATGCTGTGGATGAGATACTAATCCAGGGTAATATACTTGGCTTACATAAGGGGAGTTTTCTAGATATTGGGCAATAATAAAGGCATTTTCTTGATGCTGACGTAAACGAACATTCAAAGTACGTAAACCACGTAACGTTAAGTAGCTATCAAACGGGGCACCGGTAATGCCAATGTTATTAGCCCACCAAGCAAGCTCATCACCCAACTCTTGGGTAGCGGCGATCACCGCACCACCAACAACATCTGAGTGACCGTTAATATATTTAGTGGTCGAATGCACCACAATATCAACACCAAACTCAATTGGGTTTTGCAAAGCAGGTGATAAAAATGTGTTATCGGCACCAACCAACGCACCGCACTGCTTAGCAATCGTGGTGATCGCTTTAATATCGGTTAACCGTAAGATAGGATTACTCGGTGTTTCAATCCAAATTAGCTTTGGTTTTATCTCAAGAATTTTTTGATGATTTTCAGATTTAGTTAAATCTAAAACCACTAACTTTAATAAGCCACGCTTTTCAAGTGAGGTGAATAAGCGGTAACTACCGCCATAGCAATCATGTGGGATCACTAAGGTATCGTCACTGTTTAGCAGCTGAGTAGCTAAATGCACCGCAGCCATGCCCGTTGCAGTGATAATCCCCTTAGCGCCACCTTCAAGCTTAGCGAGCGTTTCAGCGAGTAAATCACGGTTTGGGTTGCCGCTACGGCCATAATCATATTGGCGCTTTTTATCAAAATCAGCAAATGAGTAGGTGGTCGATAAATGAATGGGAGGCACAACCGCGCCGTGATGTTTATCTGCATCAATACCATTGCGTACTGCAATGGTTGCTTTATTCTTTTGACTCATACCGTCACCTAAAATTAAATGGATGTTTAGACGTCTAAAAGGTTAGAGGATCAAATTTAATAAGTCAAAGCATTTATGCGGTTTTAGCCGCAAGATTAGAAGTAAAAACATTTAAGCTGCTAGATGGCTAAAAAACAAGTATTTGACTATCTTTTTTAACACGATAGAATTTCGCCATCTTTGCGCTGCAAAAGGTCGCGCAAACAATTAACAACCTGAGGCAACGATACATCCTATGGCTAAATGGAATGGTGAATATATTCACCCATACGCAGAACACGGGAAAAAATCAGAACAAGTTAAAAAGATCACCGTTTCGATCCCGCTAAATGTATTAAAAGTTTTGACTGATGAGCGCACTCGTCGTCAAATTAATAATCTTCGCCATGCAACAAATAGCGAATTACTTTGTGAAGCATTTTTACACGCATTTACTGGCCAACCACTGCCAAACGATGAAGATTTACGTAAAGATAATCCAGAGAAAGTGCCTGAAGAAGTGAAAAAAATCATGCTTGAGATGGGTCTCGAAGTACCTGTACTCAACGAAGATTAAGTTATCATTTGTATATATTCCTGCTTCAGGAATTGGCTACAAAAAAACCTCAGTAACGTAAGTTGCTGAGGTTTTTATTATTGTGCCATTACCAATTGCAGCGAAGCAGCTACTCCATGTAGTTTTCCGGCATATCAATTTGTGCAACACCAGAATCAATTGCCGCTTGCGCTACTGCTTTGGCAATGCGCGGTAATAGACGCGGATCCATCGGTTTTGGAATAATATACTGCGCACCAAATTCAAGTGTCTCAACACCCGCCGCTTTTAATACTTCCGCTGGTACTGGTTCTTTAGCAATGCTACGAATAGCGTCAACCGCAGCAATTTTCATTTCATCATTAATTTTGCTTGCACGCACATCTAGCGCACCACGGAAAATAAATGGGAAACACAGCACGTTGTTAACTTGGTTTGGATAATCTGAACGACCCGTTGCCATGATTAAATCATCGCGAGCACCATGAGCAAGCACTGGTGAGATTTCTGGATCTGGGTTTGAACAGGCAAACACTACAGGTCGATCAGCCATTAACTTAAGATCGTCAGGAGAAAGTAAATTCGGGCCAGATACACCAACAAATACATCGGCATCAGCAATAACATCTTGCAGTGTGCGCTTATCTGTATTGTTAGCGAATAACTGTTTGTACTCGTTTAAATCATCACGACGAGTATGAATAACGCCTTTACGATCTAACATGTAAATATGTTCACGCAATGCACCACACTTGATCAGTAGCTCCATACACGCAACCGCTGCGGCACCGGCTCCTAAACAAACGATAATCGCATCTTCGATTTCTTTGCCTTGTACTTCAAGTGCGTTGATCATACCAGCAGCCGTTACAATCGCGGTACCGTGTTGATCGTCGTGGAACACTGGAATGCTACAACGCTCGATCAATGCTTTTTCTATTTCAAAACACTCTGGCGCTTTAATGTCTTCTAAGTTAATACCGCCAAACGTATCAGCGATGTTAGCAACTGTATTGATGAAATCTTCGGTGGTATTGTGTTTCACCTCAATATCTATCGAATCTAGACCCGCAAAGCGTTTAAATAATAACGCTTTACCTTCCATAACCGGTTTTGAAGCCAATGGACCTAAGTTACCTAAACCTAAAATAGCGGTGCCGTTAGTAATAACCGCAACCATATTGCCTTTACCGGTGTATTTGTAGGCATTAGCGGGATCAGCAGCTATTTCACGTACCGGTTCTGCAACACCGGGGCTGTATGCGAGTGCAAGATCCTGTACGGTTTCAGCTGGCTTTGTAAGCTCAACGCTAATTTTTCCTGGAACGGGGTGCGAATGGTAATGTAAAGCTTGTTCACGAAAGTCTGACATAACGCGATTTTATCCTGCAAGTAAGTTAAGTTGAAAGTGAGAGTAAGCAGTTCTTATATCTTATAGGGAACGATACCTATATTATAATTAAATTCAAGCAATATCAGGTCTATCCTGTTATATGCTATATCCGTTAATTTTATGCGTTTTGTCAGCATTTTTTGCAAAAAAGCTTCAATTTTCGGCTATAAAAACGCCACAAAGCATCAAAAAACCCATCTTAAAATGCTCATTATGCAACGCTTTAAAGCAAAAATAATGACCTATGACTAAAAACCATCAAAGTAAGACGTTAACAACATTTAACCGCAAAAGACCTAACTTTACCGACAAAAACGTTTAATTTATCGCTTTAACGAGAATGACAATATAGTCAACAAATCACTATTTGTCTGTTATTTACTCGCTATACTGGATATAAAAGTGGGAAATAGTCACAACATAATGAATGCGTAAAGCTGGAGCACTAGAGCAAGAAATAAAGACTAAAAGGCGGTGTTTTTAATAAATAGCAGGCATAAAAAAAAGCACCCTAAGGTGCTTTTTCCGACAAAACAACAAGAATTACTTGCTGCTAAGTGAACCGAAACGCTTGTTAAAGCGATCAACACGGCCACCTGTGTCTAAAACTTTTTGCTTACCAGTGTAAAACGGGTGACACGCAGAACATACGTCTAAGTGAATGTCTTTACACAGAGTAGAACGAGTTTCGAATTTATTTCCACATGAACATGATGCTGAAATTACTTCGTACTTAGGGTGAATACCTTCTTTCATAGAAACCTCTAGTTAAGGCCGCATCGCTCTCCAAACCCGGAGTCTGGCACCATACGTCGTTAAAACAAATTATTTAGGACGCGTATTCTAAGCAACAACCCCACTTGCTACAAGCTTTAAATGTCGTTTTTGCTAATAAAATGAACAAAAGTTTTAAAGAAGGTATTTGCAGGTAGGTTTTCAGCCATAATTTTAGTACATTAACTCCCTTATTCGTTCTTGTTTGGGTTGTTATGAGTTTTGTTGAAGTTGCTATAAAAGTACCGTTGCATCGCACCTTTGATTATCGCATTCCAGAGCAACTCGATGGTTTATCGGTGATGCCTAAAGTCGGTGCGCGGGTATGGGTGCCATTTGGTAATCAGCGCAAAGTTGCGGTCGTACTGGCGCTAAAAACCAACACCGATGTGCCGGTTAATAAACTTAAAGCAGTGCTTGAAGTGATTGATGATGAAGCCGTTTTATCAGAGCGACATATCGAATTATTGCGTTTTACTGCGCGCTATTATTGCTACCCACTAGGTGAAACAATTCATATCGCCCTGCCTGGCGCGCTGCGTCAAGGACTGTGCCCAGATAAAAGCAGTATTAGTATGGTGGCACTAACTGCAAAAGGCGCTAAATTACCGTCTTTAAAAGCAAAGAGCCAACTAAGCTTACTCAAACAACTGGCAGATTCGGGTAAATCATCACTTACAGAATTAAAAGCGCTGGGGTTTAGTAAAAAAACTATCGACAGCTTACTTAACAAAGAGCTGATCAGCCAAACGATTGAACACGACAACCAATGGCAACAACAACTTCCCACCGTAGGCACTAAGCCGACTCTAAATAAAGAGCAAGCAGTAGCCTGTACCACCATTAATCAAGCGGTCGGTTTCAATAGCTTTTTACTAGAAGGTGTTACTGGCAGTGGTAAAACCGAGGTTTACTTACAATGCCTTGAAGAGGTTTTAAAACGCGGTGAACAAGCACTCGTACTAGTGCCTGAAATTGGCCTTACGCCACAAACGGTTAATCGATTTCGTCGTCGCTTTCCTGATACGCCGATTATGCTGTGGCATTCAGCACTGACCGATAACGAACGCTTACAAACTTGGCGCTTTTGTGAAAAAGCCAGTTGCGCAATTGTGATTGGTACACGTTCGAGTATCTTTTTACCATTTTTAAAGCTTGGTATGATCATTGTTGATGAAGAACATGACGGTTCATTTAAACAACAAGATACCTTACGTTACCATGCCCGTGATTTAGCCGCATACCGCGCTTTTCAACATAAAATACCGCTGATCTTAGGCTCAGCAACCCCGGCGCTCGAAACCTTGCATAAGGCAATTCATAATAAATACCAACTGCTGAGCCTAACGCAACGTGCGCAAACCAGTACCGACAATAAATTTCAGCTGATTGATATGAAAGGCCAGCCGGATCAAGCTGGTATAGCCCATGCCAGTCTTGCCACTATGCGTCAGCATTTAAAACGAGGCAAACAAGTGATGGTATTTCTAAACCGTCGCGGTTTTTCGCCTACCCTGATTTGCCATGAATGTGGTTGGTTAAGTGAGTGCACACGTTGCAGCACTAGTGCGACTTTTCACAAAGCCATCGGCCAGATGATTTGCCATCACTGCGGTGAGCAAGAACGCGTGCCGCATCAGTGTCCAGACTGTGGTAGTACACAAATATTTCCTAACGGCAAAGGCACCGAACAAATAGAAGAGTTTTTAACAACCGAGTTTCCTGATACCCCGATTAGCCGGATTGATCGCGACTCAACGCGTCGTAAAGGCAGTTTAGAAAAAGCCCTAGACGATATAAACCAAGGCGGTGCAAGGATTTTAGTTGGCACCCAAATGCTTGCCAAAGGTCATCACTTTGCTGATGTGAGCTTAGTATTGATCCTTGATGTCGACGGCGGCTTGTACTCGTGCGACTTTCGCGCCACAGAGCATTTAGCACAATTGGTTACTCAGGTGGCTGGCCGTGCTGGGCGCAGTGGCGAACCAGGTCATGTATTATTGCAAACTCACTTTCCCGAACATCCTTTATTACAAGATTTAGTCAATAATGGTTATCAAGATTTCGCCCGTTTTGCACTGCAAGAGCGCGATGACGCACAGCTACCACCAATAACTAATATGGCGATTGTCCGCGCTGAAGGTCACAACATAAAGCAAGTGGTCGATTTTTTAACAGATTTAGTTCCAGTCCAAGGTCTAACTGGTATACAATTGCTAGGTCCGATCCCTGCACCGCTCGAGCGAATTGCGGGGAAATATCGCTTTCAATTGCATATTCAAGCGCTCGAACGCCCTCTATTACACCAATATCTCGCGCAAATGGTAGACTACTTAAGTACCAGTAAATTAGCGCAAAAGGTGCGATGGAGCTTAGATGTAGATCCAATAGATATGATTTAAGGTTAGAAGCCCAATACCACCATGGCACAACACGATTTTATTAATAAAAAACCGGGCAACCGTAATAGCAAAAAAACAGCGCCACCGAAAAAACCATTCCCCGTATTATTAGTACTGGTTACCGTACTACTTGTTGGCGGTTTTAGTTTTGGTTTATGGTATGTCAAAACCAATGCAGATCCAAAGCTGGTTGAACAACAAGCAAACCCAACACCTGCAAAAGTGCAACAAGAGTTGCCTAAACCACGCCCTCCTGAATTCATAAAAGAAATCAAAGAGCATGAAATTCAAGTTGAAGTAAGAGAGCTTGAACAAAAAGGCCCTTATGTAATGCAATGCGGTTCGTTCAGAACCCATGGCCAAGCAGAAACCTTAAAAGCTAAAATTGCATTTGCCGGATTAATCGCCGAAATTCGTGAAACAACTGGCACTAACGGTGTCTGGTATAAAGTGCGTTTAGGTCCTTATAAAACCAAACGTTTAGCCGAAAGTGATAAAAACAAACTAAAGCGTAACAAAATAACTGGTTGCGGAATTTGGAATTGGACTTGATTTTAGCCCATTAACCCATATTAACTCATCATCAATCGCTTTTAACGAGTCGCCCCTGCGACTCGATGATGAGGAATAACATGACCACTATTGTAAGTGTACGTCGCGGCGATAAAGTCGTCATTGGTGGCGATGGCCAAGTTTCACTTGGTAACACCGTAATGAAGGGCAACGCCCGCAAAGTTCGACGCCTTTATAATGGCAAAGTGATCGCCGGTTTTGCTGGCGGCACTGCTGATGCCTTCACCCTGTTCGAACGTTTTGAAAGCAAGCTTGAAATGCACCAAGGCAACCTAACCAAAGCCGCTGTTGAAATGGCTAAAGATTGGCGTAGCGATCGCGCCTTGCGCAAACTCGAAGCATTGCTTGCTGTTGCCGACTCCACAGCCTCACTGATAATTACTGGTAACGGTGATGTTGTGCAGCCTGAAAATGATTTAATTGCCATTGGTAGTGGTGGTAACTTTGCCCAATCAGCTGCAACTGCCCTACTTGAAAACACCGATTTAAGCGCCCGCGAAATTGTTGAAAAAAGCCTGACAATTGCCGGCAACATTTGTGTATTCACAAATAACTTTCAAACCATCGAAGAATTGTAATAGGAACTGCTATGTCTGATATGACTCCCAGAGAAATCGTTCATGAACTTGACCTGCATATAATTGGTCAAGCAAAAGCAAAAAAAGCAGTGGCTATTGCCCTTCGTAATCGCTGGCGCCGCATGCAATTAGATGAAGATCTTCGCGCTGAAGTAACGCCGAAGAATATTCTGATGATCGGTCCAACCGGTGTTGGTAAAACTGAAATTGCCCGTCGTTTAGCAAAACTTGCCAACGCGCCTTTCATTAAAGTCGAAGCGACTAAGTTCACTGAAGTGGGCTATGTTGGTAAAGAGGTTGAAACCATCATTCGCGACTTGGTTGATGTATCAATCAAAATGACCCGTGAACAACAAACTAAAAAATTCAAACATCGCGCAGAAGAAGCTGCCGAAGAACGTATTTTAGATGCACTACTGACTCCTGCTAAAGATTCGTCTGGTGAAAGCCAACGCGATGAAGGATCTTCAACGCGTCAGATCTTCCGTAAAAAATTACGCGAAGGTCAATTAGACGATAAAGAAATTGATATTGATTTAGCCCAAGCACAACCAAATGTTGAGATCATGGCACCACCTGGTATGGAAGAAATGACCAACCAGCTGCAAGGCATGTTCCAAAATATGGCGGGTGACAAGCGCACTAAACGCAAACTTAAAATTAAAGAAGCGTTTAAATTATTGGTTGAAGAAGAAGCCTCTAAATTAGTAAACCCTGAAGAGCTAAAAGAGCAAGCAATCTTCGCAGCCGAACAAAACGGTATTGTGTTTATCGACGAGATAGACAAAATCTGTAAACGCGGTGAATCATCAGGTCCAGATGTAAGCCGTGAAGGCGTACAGCGTGACTTACTGCCACTGATTGAGGGCTCAACCGTGAGCACTAAGCATGGCATGGTGAAAACTGACCATATGTTGTTTATTGCCTCTGGCGCATTCCAAATGGCAAAACCATCTGACATGATCCCAGAGCTACAAGGTCGCTTACCTATTCGTGTAGAGCTTGAAGCATTAACCGCTGACGACTTTAAACGTATTTTAACCGAACCACATGCCTCACTGACCGAGCAACAACATGCACTACTTAAAACAGAGCAAGTAAGTGTAGAGTTTAGCGATGACGCCATCGAGCGCATTGCCAAAGCGGCATGGCAAGTTAATGAAAAAACCGAAAACATTGGTGCACGTCGCCTACATACGGTAATGGAAAAACTGATGGAAGAAATTTCCTATGATGCATCAGAGCAAGCTGGCACCAGTTTAGTCATTGATGCCGCCTATGTTGAGAAGCATTTAGGTGCACTGGTGGAAGATGAAGACCTAAGTCGCTTTATTCTTTAATTTTAAAACTAGAACTTAGGGCCCAGGCTCTAAGTTCTTGGTTCTAGGCTCAATACACAGGCATAACAATGAAGCAAGTGATCAAGGTACATCATCATACCGTTAGCAAAACCCTTGATGTCTATTTTGACGATGACACCCACTGTACTTTTAGTAGTGAGTTTTTACGTGTTCATTCACCGTCTGCCGAAGTACAAGGCCATGGTAACGAACAAATGAAATTGGTACTCGGTAAATCGCAGGTTAGCATCAAAAGCATCGAGCCAGTCGGCCACTACGCACTGCGTTTAGACTTTGACGATGGCCACAACAGCGGTTTATTTAGCTGGGCATATTTCAGCCATCTACAAGCCCAACATGACGATTTATGGCAAACCTACCAACAACGCCTCGCAGAACATCAAGCCAATAAAGACAGTGTACCGATCAAGTTTGTACCTTAGCGAGTTTGCGAGTTAAAAGGTTCAAGGTGAAAGTTAGCGCAGCTCGGCGTTAAAGTTAACTATGTCATTCTGGTTGAGTGTAGCGAAGCGTAACGAGAAGGTGCTAGGTAACTAGGTTTTTAATAAGTCCTAAAATAGTATGATTACCGTAAGCTACTTGCAGCTGCATCGACAGACGATGTAAACAAATTTGTTTATTGATTTTAAGTTTGGCCGTTACCGAATTTAAACCGTCAAAGGTAATACTATTGCCTATTGACTGAGTTAAGGCTCATATATGTTAGGGTTGCTTTCTGACTTTAAACTTATGATAAATAAAACCAATAACAAATGATATTACTAAGCATGCCGCAATTAGTTTTACACCTAACATTTCAAGAGGAGACTGACCTTTTGGAAAATAATCAAAATATGAAACACCACTGTTAAAGCATTCACCAAAATTTGGCTCAATAATATCAACAAAACCTGAACAAAATAATGCAGAACCACCATAAGATAATATAAATAATATCAGTAAAATCCAGCTTAAAAGTTTCATTGATACTCTCGTAATCCTAACGAGCCTGTAGAATAACTCGTTTTTAATTTATTGTTATTGATGGTTTAACCATAGCGGAGTTGCTATTTTGATTCAATCGCTTAGTAATATTCATGTTAGATTATCAGTTATTTAAGCATGCCAATACTAAGCGCTAAGTTTCCTTCATTTACTGCTCATTCCCTTCTCTGTGTGCAAAAAAATTTAGTGAATTATTCACAAAGAGGTCAAGAGACGCTGCGTTTTAGAGGTAGGGCCTAAAGGCTGAGGTTGGCGTAGGTCGTGCTTTAGCAGTCAATTCCAATAGTTAATTGATTTTCGCCATAAATGACGACCTACAATGGAGCTAGGCGTATACCCGCAGCTCGTTGCTCAAAACCTGAAGCTTTTCACTCCCTTCTCTTTGTGCAAAAGATCTTTAATTGAAATATTTACAAAGAGGCTCAGAGGCGCGGCGCTTATTTAATTATCCAAACAAAAAAGCCATAACTTTCAAACAACTCAGGGCTGCTTAAAACTTATGGCTTAGCGCTTAAAGCTCAGCTAATTCCTAGAACCTAAATCCTAGAACCTAGCTTCTGTTTTTAAACCTTAAACTTATCTATCGCGGCGTAAAGCACTCTTGCTTGCTCTGATACCTCTTCGCTAGTTTGTGCATTTTTTGATGAATGAGCTGAGGCATCTTCGGCGATATCACGAATACGCACGACGTTTTTATTCACCTCAGAAGCAACTTGGCTTTGCTCGTCAATTGCGGTGGCAATATGCGTGCTCATTTCCATAATAGTTTGCACATCTTCGGTAATAGAGTTCAGTAGTTCACCCGCTTTTGTTGCTTGTGCTGCGCTTTCGCCGCCTTGTGTTCGGCATCGTTGCATTATGCTTACGACTTCTTGAGTACGCCCTTGTAAAATCGAGATAATGCTCTCAATCTCTTTGGTTGACTCTTGAGTACGCTGTGCAAGTGAACGCACTTCATCAGCAACAACAGCAAAGCCACGGCCTTGCTCTCCGGCGCGCGCAGCTTCGATTGCGGCATTGAGTGCTAGTAAATTAGTTTGTTCAGCAATACCACGAATAACATCCAATACTGAGCCAATGGTTTCACCGTCTTTTTCAAGCTGTGATACTACGGTAGTGGCATTACCCAGTGAATCAGATAATTGATTGATCTGCTTAACCGTTGCTTCAACTTCCTTGCGTCCCTGTTGAGCACTTTGATTGGTTGATTCTGCTTTTTTGGCTGCAGCCTCGGTATTATGAGAAATGTCTTGAATGGTAGCTTGCATTTCAGTTGCGGCGGTTGCAACCATATCAGCTTCATGCAACTGCTCTTGCATGCCCGAGCTGGTTGCAGCAGTAGTCTCCGATAAATGATCGGTAGCGATATTTAAAGTTGTTAAAGCTGTATTCACTTCGTAGATCAGTTCTTTAAAATCATTTATGAGACTATTAAAATCGATCGTCATGGTAGTAACTTCGTCTTTACCACTGTGTTCTATAACAAGTCGTAAATCATTGTTGCGACGAATTTCATTGATGGTGTGATACACCCGTTCAATCGGCACGATAATCGAGCGACTTGTAAAGTACACCAAAATCATCACCAGTAAGCTGGCAACAATAAAAATTGCGATAGCAATCATTTGTGCTTGTGCAGCAGTAGACTCAACTTGTTGTTTCGTTGCAGTCGTAATTAAAGTGACTAAATCATCACTTTGTTTAACGCTGTCTCTCATTTTACCAAGTGCACCTGAACCTAAATCCAGACCTAATGCAACTTGCGCATCAACTAACGACTTAAACTTACTTTTATAAATTGCAAGTAAACGTAACAGCTCAGACTGGTCACTTGAAGCCAAGTTTTCGTTGCGAATTTGACGTTCTAGCTGCGATACGCCGTCTTCAAAACGAGTTAAATATTTTAGGTCAAAACGCAGCATAAAATCTTTTTCAGAGCGTCTAAGCTGCAACATCAAAGTGAGTAAATGATAGTTATCTTGCTTATTTAACAGCGTTTCCATTTGATGTACAGCATCTCGTAGTTCGCCATAAAGCGCATCTTTAGGGTGCAAACCAATTTTCTTTTGTAATTTTACAACTTTTTGAAAGTCGTCATTATACTGCTTAGCAAGTGCTACAAATTGCTCGACTTGCGCAGTGGCAATATCAAGCTCGGCTGATAACTGAGCCAACATTTTTATTTTAACCTGTAGCTGCTCATATTCTTGATCGAATAACTCTAAGCTGCCTTCTTGCTTATAAAACAAAAAGTCTTTTTCGTACTTACGCATTGACAGTTCGTGTATATCAAGCTCTTCAGCATACTGAATCGTTTCATTTAGTTTCAGCATAATGCGTGCCTCATAGATAATGACGCACAACATAACGACCATAGCGAGACCAACAACTAATGCATTGACTTGTAAACGACGTTTAATAGTCAAATTTTGGAGTAAACTCATTAACAACAGCCTATAAAATAAATCACTGCAAGATAGTATAGTTAAATAACTAACAATTGGCTTACATTATTATTGTTTTTTACTACAGCGCTTTAAAAAATCCGTTGATTTTGAATTTAACCTACCGAAGCCCACAAATTTTGATGTAATTCCTGTGTGTTATGCCACTGTTTAGCTGCTAACCACTCAACTAATGGCTGTGGATCACTTGGAAAATTAATCTGTTTTTGTGATGTACTATTGAGCCAGTCATCCAACGCATTGGGGTTTAAGTAATTCATTACGTGCGCGGCTTTCATTGCTAATAATGTTTGTGCATTGGCGTCTTGTTCAAACTGCCCTGACAATGGTTTCAATAACAGTTTTTTACCTAATTTTAGTGCTTCGCTAGAGAGCTCAAAACCCGCATTTGCGATCACGCCACTGGCATTGGCTAAATCATTTAAAAAGCCACCACGTGAAGGGGCTCGTAGATGAATATTAGCGGATGAACTATCCTGAGCTTGCGGGTGGTAACAATAAAATTCTTTTTCAGGAAAATCTTGTAAGTAATCAATCACACTTCGCAGTTCTTCAAAAGGTAAATATACCAATACTTTATTGTCAACATTGACCGGATTATCATGTCGATGATGAGCAATAAAAGGAGGGATGATATTTTGTGCGAATGGCTGCCAATGCACGCCTAAATAGGTATCAGCAGGAGCATAATATTTTATTAATGAGCGGCGCAGTAAACTATGGCCAAACATTGGTACTTTGGGTGATAAAAATGCAGCTTGATGACTCATGCCTATTACTGGCACTGCTTGGCGTTTTGCTGCCCATGCAGTGATCGGTTCAAAGTCATTAAACACAAAATCATAACCCGATACATCTAACTGCTTTATGTCTTTTAGTAATCTACATATACGGCTATTTTTCACTGTTTGGTAACTATTGACTTGACCATTTTGAGTAGTAAAAGATAACCCCCGAAAGCTGCGATAATTAGTAAACTCGTCCATATCAAAGTAATTCTGCTGGGCTCGCCCTGAAAACACATAATCTACAGCAATCCCCATTTGCTTAAACGCATTCGCCATCACCCTTGCTCGGGTTATATGACCATTACCGGTCCCTTGAATGCCATAAAGTATTTTCATAAGGTAGCCACTATCAAGATTGCCAATAAACCACAGCTTCCCCCCATCAATGCACCAAGCACTACATCAACAGGAAAATGTACCCCAAGTAACACCCGCGATGCTGCGACCCCCGTTGCCCACAAAAAACATAACTCTGCGAATTGCGGGAAATACTGCGCTAAGATAACGGCAACTAAAAATGCGCCAGCACTGTGCCCTGACGGTAAACTAAATTTATCGCTGGGCGTAATGTATGCGCCTTTTACTAAACAATCACATGGCCGAATTCTGGCAAAACTATTTTTAGCCACGTAATAAATGGGTCGCTCAATTAAAAAGCCCAGCAATAGAGTCATCGCCATAAGCCGTAATTCAGCTTCACTGCTAAGCCAGCCAAAACCAACAGCGATTAATACATAAAGCCCTCCATTGCCTGTTTTTGAGAAACCTAAAGCTGAATTTTTTAACCATTTTGGGGCATTGCCATTAAATAGCATCAAAAACAAACTTTGGTCCAGTTGGACAACTTTTTTTAGCATGTTGTTCTCACTCATTACTTGCTCCTTTAATTGTGCAAACTCTGTACACAATTTCAGCTTAGGCGGTGAAAATAACAATTGAGTGACGCTTTTAAGACACTAATATTGCTTTTCCTGTTTTAGCGCAATAATTGTTTAAAAAGAGCGCAATTTACTGTTATTAAGTCGTTGTTATTGCATTTAAGAAAGGTATACTGAACATCAGCTCACGTATCTTTAGAAAGGATAGAAAAATGGATTACAGCACTTCAGATTTATGCGATCACTTTGCCGATGTGGTCGATGTGCTCGAACCTATGTTTATTAACTTTGGTGGTCGCCACAATTTTAGTGGCCGTATTAAAACCGTCAAATGTTTTGAAAATAATGAACTGATCCGCGACATACTCTCTCAAGACGGCGAAGAATGTGTATTATTAATTGATGGGGGTGGTTCAACTCGTCGCGCATTAATCGATATCGAGCTTGCTGAACTAGCTGTAGAAAATAACTGGCAAGGCATTGTGGTATACGGTGCAGTACGTCATGTTGATGAACTTGAAGAGCTTGATTTAGGTATTCAAGCAATTGCTTCAATCCCTGTTGCAGCAGACAGCACCGGTGCTGGTGAAGACGGCATTGGCGTTAACTTCGCTGGTGTATCATTCTTTGATGACGACTTTATCTATGCAGATAGCACCGGTATTGTATTATCTGGTGAAGAACTTGAACTGGAAATCGTAGAAGAATAACGAGTGTCAAACCACCTACATATCTATGATGAAGCGACTGTAAAACCTTGGTGTAGCAGTCGCGCTAATGAAAGAAAAGCATGGCAGTCAATAGCCCTACTTGACACTGGTGTTGATCCTTTACAAGCCATGCGCGATGCCGCGCAATTTGGTATTAAGTATGTATTACTAGGTATTTGCGAAGATATCGGGCCACGCGCCAACTTAGGCAATGGTGGTGCCGAAGATGGCTGGCAAGCATTTCTTAAGCGCTTTTTAAATCAACCTGATAACCAATTCTTAGCGAACGAAAAAGTTTTGTTATTAGGCGAAGTCGCGATCAGCGATTTGACTCTTGCGGCGCGCGATTTATCAAACCAAAACCCTCAGCAACTAACACAATTACGCCAGTTATGCGCCCAACTTGATCAACGTGTTGAGCAAGTGCTGAGCTTAATTTTTGCTGCAGGGTTAGAGCCAATCGTTATTGGCGGTGGCCATAATAACTGCCTTGGTATTATTCGCGCATTAAGCAAGCATAAACAGCACCCAATAAACGCGATCAACTTTGACCCTCATGCCGATTTCCGTGACTGTGAAGGCCGCCATAGTGGTAATGGTTTTCGCTATGCATATAACGAGCAACACTTAAATAATTATCATGTTATTGGCATGCACGAGCTGAAAAACAATCAAGCAATTATTGATGCTTTAGCTGCTGCCCAATTTAGTTATGATAGCTACCAAGCGCTGCAAGTTAGGCGCGAAAAAACCTTAACTGAAGCATGCCAGCAGGCACTATATAATCTAATTGATGCACCACTTGGGGTTGAAGTGGATCTTGATAGCATTTCATTAATGCCCGTCAGTGCGTATACCAATTGTGGTTTTAGTGTTAGCGATGCCGAACACTTTGTGCATTTAGCTGCCAGTCAAGTAAACAGCCAATACTTGCATTTATGTGAAGCAGCCCCCAACCAACATCCTAGTGGTATACAGGCTGGAATGAGCGATGCAGGGCAAATAATCACAGCTCTCGTGAATGCTTATTTACAAGCCAAAGCAAACTAAAAAACGATTACGGATGCTCTATTTGCCATTGTTTTAACCAAGAGATCATGCCAACACTGCTCAGTGGATGACTATAGTAATAACCCTGCGCGGCATAGGCGTTTAAACTTTTTACAAAATTAAGCTGCTCCAGTGTTTCTACCCCTTCGCAAATTACCTTCGCATTTTGTTGGTTATGCATATCAACCATACCGCTGATCAAACTACGAACATGGCTTTGATGACTGAAATCAGCTGTTAATGAAGGCGCTATTTTTACATATGCAACGGCTAAATTTGGTAACTTAGCAAGCCAAATAGGGCTATCACCAAGGCCATCCACGCAGACTTTAATACCAATGCTATTTATGCGTGCGACCATTGCTTTACCTTGCTCATCTAAACTCATAAACAGATTAAGTGGACACTCGACAATTAAATCGCCAGCTTGTAGTTGATGTTCGATAAAAATGTGATCAAGGAATTCGATAAATTCTTCATTTAGCATTTCAGAGCCAAATAAATTTATACTCAAAGGCATCGTTATGCCTTCCATGCGCAGTGCCATTGCAAGCTCTGCGGCGCGTTCAATAACAAATGTGGCTAATGGATAAGCAAGCCCTGCAACACGTATATCATCAATAAATCGATTAGCCGATAAAATCCCTTGTCTGGGATGTTGCCAACGCAGTAACAACTCTAAAAATTCAATTTTTTCATCGTGATTGCAAATGATGGGTTGGAAATACAATTCAAGTTCGCTAGAAAAATCGATATTTGCTAATTCTTGCAAACGCGCTTGCTGTTCTAATTGCTCTATTCTCATTTGTTGATGGTACACCACCACTTGTTGTTTTGGGTGGCTATCTAAAGCGAGGTAAGCAAACGAAATTAAATTATCAAAGCTATTTTCTTGTTCATCGCAATCAACGAAACTGGCCCGTGCATTGACTTTAATAGTGCAATTAGCCACATTAAACGGCTTCAAGGTGGCCCCTAGTATTTGATTGATTAATTGCTCATGTAAATGTTTTTGCTGCGCTAAATTACATATAAATGCAAAATTAAGGCCACCAAGGTGAGCTAATTTTTGTTCCCCAGCTAAATTAATCACTTCTTCAATAAGCAGTAGTTGCTTAATACGGTTTGCAGACTGCGCTAATAGTAAATCCCCAAAGTCTCGGCCAATATGCTGATTAACCTGAGCAAACCCCTCCAACCGGATAACCACCAACGCAGCTCGTTGTTGATTGTTTTTACGCCAGTCGAAATAACCTTGTCGTAACTGCTTAATATCGGGAAGATTTAATAACGGCGCAGGCTCCATAAAGTGATTTATATGCGCTGCGTCATCAGCCTCAGCAACAAGCTCTTCATCATCAAAATAGCCAGACATAGCCAGTACAATGCTCGCCAGTACAATTAAATAAAGAGGTAACTCAAGTAGTAAATGAGCCGCTAAGCACACCGTAAATACAAGTGCTGAGCAACAGCTCAAAGTGAGCATAGTCCATTTATTTTGCGAAAATGCCAGCCATAAATGCAAACCAATACTCAGTGCAAATAGTAACTCCAAAAAGTTAAAGCCGCCGCTTAATACTGCCAGCCCAAGTACCCCATTGCTGAGATAGCTAAAGCGCAGTAATGGCTTTTTAACCACGCACAAGGCACAGATCATCGCCATAAAAATAGCGCCGGCTAAAAAAGTAGGCGTCAATATATTGTTTAAAAAAGCGCTCCCTGCAGAATATTCAAGTCCCGTATTTGTTAATAGCGCGATTAAAATCATTTTTTGAGCACAACATTACAACAGACTAATTTAGTCTACCCAAAATCCACAGATTTAACAGTTTATTCACGCCAAATTGATAACTTAATTGTGCTGGGTGGGATATTTGCCAATGAGCTATATCGGCACGCATGCCGACTTTTAACACTCCGCGATCAGTTAAACCCAATGCTTTGGCGGCATTACGCGTAACTCCGGCGAGAGTTTCTTCAGGAGTTAAGCGAAATAAAGTACACCCCATATTCATCATTAATTGCAAAGAACACAAGGGTGATGTACCTGGATTAAAGTCTGTCGAAATCGCTATTGGTACTTGATACTGTTTTAATAGCTCAATTGGCGGCTGTTTGGTTTCGCGTAAAAAATAAAATGCCCCGGGTAATAATACCGCCACAGCGCCTGCTGCAGCCATGGCCTTTACTCCAGCTTCATCTAAATGTTCAATATGATCAGCAGATAACCCATTAAATTCAGCGACTAATTGTGCTCCTTGCTGATTTGAAAGCTGTTCAGCATGACATTTCACTGGCAAATTATGTTTTTTTGCGGCATTAAAAACTCGTCGAGTTTGCTCATTACTAAAACCAACATTTTCGCAAAACACATCGACAGCATCGGCTAAATTTGCAGTGACCACTTGCTCAAGCATCTCATTACAAACCAGATCGATATACTCATCACTGCGACCTTTATATTCCAAAGGTAGGGCATGCGCCCCCAAAAATGTCGTTTTTACATCAATTGGGTGATTTTCACCTAACAAACGTGCCACTTCGAGGATTTTAACTTCATTTTCGCAATCAAGTCCGTAACCAGATTTGATCTCAACGGTACTCACTCCCTCGGCATAGAGGGCATTGAGACGATCCTTCGCGAGCACAAATAAAGCCTCATGATCCGCAGCTCGTGTGGCTGCTACCGTACTAGCGATCCCCCCACCTTGCGCTGCTATTTGCTCGTAACTAACACCTTGTAAACGCTGTTCAAACTCTTCAGCTCTTGAGCCGGCAAACACTAAGTGGGTATGACAATCAATTAAACCAGGTGTTAGCCACTGCCCTTTTGCTGAAAGCATCGGCGTTGCTAATACGTCGAATTTAGGTAAATCGGCCTGTTTACCCAACCACACAATGACACCTTTACGGATTGCCAGCGCTGCATTTTCGATGGCGCCATAAGGTGCTGCAATACTGCAATCCATAGTTGCGATATTGGCATCGGTGATCAATAAATCCCAGTCATTAGCCGGATCATTTGCAGTGATTGTTGTCATATTAACTCCGAAAATTATTTTTTCTCAGTCTAACAAGTCATCTTGTATATACAAGGTAAATATGCCATCTTATAGTTAATAGTAAATTTAAAAGACCATAATAATTTAATGACGACACCTAAGTTCGCACAAATAAAGCAATTTATTGTTGATAATATCCGCAGCGGCGCATGGCTTGAAAACCAACGTGTGGCTTCTGAAAATGAATTGGCCGAACAATTTAGTGTTAGTCGAATGACTGCGCGCCGAGCGTTAAGCGAATTAACCGAAGCAGGTATTCTTACTCGTAGCCAAGGTTTAGGCACGTTTGTTGCCAGTTTTAAATCACAATCATCATTGCTTGAAATTAAAAATATAGCAGATGAAGTCAAAGCCCGTAACGGCAATTACAGCTGTACAGTATTAGTGCTTGAATCTATCAGCGCCATTGCGCCAATTGCGATTGCACTGGGTGTTGAAGTAGATAGCGTGGTGTATCGCAGTGTATTAGTGCATAACGAAAACGAACAGCCACTGCAAGTTGAGGAGCGCTTTGTTAACCCGGCCCTAGCAACAAGCTACCTTCAACAAGACTTTACTGCGTTAACTCCGCACGAATATTTATCGAGCGTCGCACCATTAACTGAAGCGCGCCATACGGTAGAAGCAATAATGCCTAACAGCGAAATGTGCCAATGGCTTAATTTATACCATGAAGAGCCATGCTTACAGGTGATTAGGCGTACTTGGTCATCATCTGGGATTGTTAGTTTTGCCCGTTTAGTATCACCGGGTAGTAAGTATCGCTTAGGCGGACATTTAACTTTTAAAAAGTAATATGTAAAAAATAACATTAGAAAGAATATAAAAATCAAAATGATGCGCTTCACAGCGTATTTTTTGAAACCAATAAGCTTGTATATACAACAGGAGTAATCTATGAACAACAGACTTGATGAATCTCGCGTTATCCGCGCCCCACACGGCGATAAAATCAGCGCTAAGAGCTGGCTCACCGAAGCAGCTAAGCGCATGTTAATGAATAATTTAGATCCTGAAGTAGCCGAACATCCACATGCTTTAGTTGTGTACGGTGGGATTGGTCGTGCAGCGCGTGATTGGCCTTGCTTTGATAAAATCATCGAAACTCTCGACAGACTCGAAGACGACGAAACGCTACTCGTACAATCAGGCAAACCTGTTGGGGTATTTAAAACTCACAGTAATGCACCGCGAGTATTAATTGCCAACTCAAACTTAGTACCTCACTGGGCTAATTGGGAGCATTTTAACGAGCTCGATAAACTTGGTTTGATGATGTATGGGCAAATGACTGCGGGATCATGGATCTACATTGGATCACAAGGCATAGTACAAGGTACCTACGAAACCTTTGTAGCAATGGCAAAACAACATTTTAATGGTGACGCTGCTGGAAAGTGGGTGCTAACCGGTGGCTTAGGCGGTATGGGCGGCGCGCAGCCACTTGCGGCAACCATGGCGGGATTTAGCGCACTCGTAGTTGAATGCGATGAAACGCGTATCGATTTTCGGATCAAAACCCGCTATGTGGATGTTAAAGCAACCGATTTAGATCATGCACTGGAGCTTATCAACGAGGCGTGTGGCAAAGGCGAAGCGCTGTCAGTCGGCTTACTTGGTAATGCCGCTGATGTATTTAGTGAGCTTGTTAACCGAGCTATTACTCCCGATGTAGTGACCGATCAAACCTCTGCTCACGACCCGTTGAATGGCTATTTACCGCAAGGTTGGAGCATGCAACACGCGGCTAAAATGCGTGAACAAGATCCACAAGCGGTTGTCAAAGCAGCTAAGCAATCTATGGCTGTGCAAGTCAACGCAATGTTAGCACTACAACAAGCTGGTGCTGCAACAACTGACTACGGCAATAACATTCGTCAAATGGCATTTGACGAAGGCGTAACAAATGCCTTTGATTTCCCAGGTTTTGTGCCAGCTTATATTCGTCCATTATTTTGCGAAGGAATTGGTCCATTCCGTTGGGTGGCATTATCAGGCGATCCTGAAGATATTTATAAAACCGACGCAAAAGTGAAAGAGCTTATTCCTGACGACAAACACTTACATAACTGGCTTGATATGGCTCGTGAACGTATTCAATTCCAGGGCTTACCTGCTCGTATTTGCTGGGTTGGCTTAAAAGACCGCGCTCGTTTAGCGCTGGCGTTTAATGAGATGGTCAAAAATGGTGAGCTTAAAGCACCGATTGTGATCGGCCGTGACCATTTAGACTCAGGCTCAGTTGCGAGTCCAAACCGTGAAACCGAAGCAATGAAAGACGGCTCAGATGCAGTATCAGATTGGCCATTACTTAATGCATTACTGAATACCGCAGGAGGTGCAACATGGGTGTCACTTCATCATGGTGGTGGTGTAGGTATGGGCTTTAGCCAACATTCTGGCGTAGTCATTGTTGCTGATGGCACCGACGAAGCAGCTGCGCGGGTTGGCCGCGTATTATGGAATGATCCTGCAACGGGCGTTATGCGCCACGCGGATGCAGGTTACGATATTGCAATTAATTGTGCGACCGAGCAAGGCCTCGACCTGCCAATGTTAAATAAGGAATAATCATGTTTAAACTCACCCTAACACCTGGAAAGCTCGATTTAGCAACACTGCGTCAAATTAATTTATCACCAGTGACGTTAACGCTCGCCAAAGATAGCGAGATAAAAATAGCAGCCAGTGCACAAACCGTGCAAGACGTGATTGATCAACACAGAACGGTATATGGCATTAATACCGGTTTTGGCTTACTCGCCAATACTAAAATTGCTGAACATGAATTAGAGTTACTCCAGCGATCCATTGTACTTTCCCATGCTGCGGGCATCGGTGCTTATATGAATGACAGCACAGTACGATTGATGATGGTATTGAAAATTAATTCATTATCACGTGGCTTTTCTGGCATTCGCCTAAAAGTGATCGAATTCTTTATGCAGTTACTTGCTGCACAAGTCTATCCATGCGTGCCAAAAAAAGGCTCGGTAGGTGCATCTGGCGATTTAGCGCCACTTTCACATATGTGTTTACCACTGCTCGGCGAAGGCGAAATGCGCTATCAAGGTAAACTCATTAGCGCTGCTGACGGTCTTAAAATAGCCGGTCTTGAGCCATTAACACTGGCCGCTAAAGAAGGCTTGGCTTTGTTAAATGGCACTCAAGCCTCTACCGCATTTGCGCTTCAAGGGCTATTTCGGGCCGAGGATTTATATGCACAAAGCTGCGCGATTGGCTCAATTAGTATTGAAGCTGCAATGGGAAGTCGTTCGCCATTTGATGCACGTATTCATGAAATTCGTGGCCAACTTGGTCAAATCGATACCGCGGCAATGTTTCGCGATATGCTCGGTGAACATTCACAGATCAGCGAAGCTCATGTGGATTGTGAAAAAGTACAAGACCCGTATTGCCTACGCTGTCAGCCACAAGTACTTGGTGCATGCTTAACACAAATTCGCCAAGCCGCCGAAGTGTTGTTGTGTGAATCTAATGGTGTAACCGACAACCCATTAGTATTTGCTGATGTAGGCGATATTATTTCGGGAGGTAACTTCCACGCCGAGCCTGTGGCTATGGCAGCCGACAATTTAGCATTAGCGATTGCCGAAATTGGTGCACTAGCTGAGCGTCGTATTGCGTTACTGATTGATTCAAACTTATCAAAGTTGCCACCTTTCTTAGTTGAAAACGGCGGCGTTAATTCAGGCTTTATGATTGCACAAGTAACCGCAGCAGCATTAGCGTCTGAAAATAAATCATTGGCGCACCCTGCTTCTGTGGATAGCTTACCAACTTCAGCGAACCAAGAAGACCATGTTTCTATGGCAACTTTTGCAGCACGTCGTCTGCAAGAAATGGCTGATAACACGCAAGGCGTACTGGCAATTGAATGGTTGGCATCTGCGCAAGGGTTAGAATTTAGAAAGCCATTGCAGGCATCAGCCAAAGTTGAACAAGCTAAAGCAACACTGCGCACAAAAGTGAGCTACTACGATAAAGACCGTTATTTTGGCCCAGATATCGAAGCAGCTAATTTATTATTACAGCAAGGTGAGTTGTGTAATTTATTACCTAAAGGCGTATTACCGTCGTTTTAAATAGCAAACTGATAGTTAAAACCAAGTGATTCAATAGCCGAACCATCAATGATGCGTTCGGCGCTTTCGTCACTCGTAAATGTAGGAGGGGTTGTTCCGTATTGCTGGCATTTTTGCTGATAGTAATCTGCTTTGCTTGGATGAGCTGGATTGACGACATTGTAAATTGGCGCTGCAACTTGCCAATTCTCCAACACACTAACAATCGCATTAATAACATCTTGTTGCTGCACCATATTAACGGTTTGGTTGCTCGAACTTTGTAGTTCTTTGCCTGCCACAAAACGCCCAGGCTCTCGCTCTGGCCCAATTAAACCACCGAGTCTAAGTACTTTTCCACCCGCATTTAATACCAGTTGCTCAGCATCAATTAATGGCTGTTGGCGTGCAGTGCTTACTTTAATCTCACTTTGCTCTGTATAGGTTAGATTATCTTGATCATACACAGCCGTTGATGAACACAACAAAAAGCCTTTTGCATTCATGGTGCCTGCCAGTTCAATGGCTAATTTTAACGTGGCTAAATAATGGCTATCAGCGTGGCGACTACGTGGTGGTATAGCACACACCCACCACGCATTATGTAAATCTAGTTGATGAACTAATTGCTCATCCGCAAATACTAACTGGCGCTGAAAAACATGTTGATGCTCAGCGCTACGATGAGTGCCTTGAACATCCCAGCCTTTTGCAAGCTGTTGTAAGCACAATGGCTGACCCAACCAACCTGCGCCCAATACTATTAATTGGTCTTTATTTGTACCCGCCACGCAACATTCCTCTTACAATTAAATAGAAATTTGTTCACTTCTCTCATCGCACACAATAGCGATTAAGATAAAGATATGATTAGATAAGAGTGCTTACTCTACTAAATAATAAGAATGTGTGCACTTATGTTACGAAATCTATCATTACGAAAAAAAATCCTGTTATTAATTGGTGGCACTATCAGTGTGCTGTTACTTATTGCCTCGGCTTACTTTGTGAACCATATCGCCGCCTTGTCTCGTCAAAGTATTGAACGCGAAGCATACAGCTACTTACAAAGTGAACAGCTGTCAATGCAGAGCTATTTTGCTCAATATGGCAAAGTTGTAGAAACTTTTGTGAATAATCCTCATCTCGTTAACTGGTTTGACGCATGGGATAAACGCGACCAAACACTCCAAGGTGCGCTAGGCTACGACGAAGTAAATCAAGACCTTATACGCATTAGTGGCAATGATGAAAATATTCTCTCGGCATTTTTTGCCTCCGCCAAAACCGGTGAATATTTTAAAGAGCATGAACGTACTACCCACTATAATGGCCAGCCGTATTACGCTTATAAACGTGGTTGGTGGCAAGATGCATTAAAAATTAACCGTTTATATGTCGGGCCCATTTCAGTTGATTTAACCACAGGTAATGCCTCTGCGGTTGTGCAACAGCCTGTTTATAATAAGCAACGCGAACTAATTGGTTTTGGTGGCGTAGATTTACAACTGAATAAAATCAATAAAATGGTCGAAGATATTCGTTTTAACGGTCAAGGTTTTGGCTTTTTACTCGATGGCGACCAAAAAGTGGTGCATTTCTCAAAACGTACCAACCATAAACTTTCAATCACCGATGAAGGCCCTAACGGTAAAGAAGGCTTAGAAGTACTTGAAAAACAATTTAGCGACACGCAAGGCTTCAGTGCGCTCAACCAGCAAATGAAAAATAACGTCGCTGGTGATGCCAAAGTAACCTTGCAAGGGCAAGAGTACTTTGTGGTTTATAACCGCTTACAATTAGAGCATCCTTATCTAAACTGGTACGTGGGTATTTTAGTGCCACACACTATGATTGATGAGCCAGTAAATGACGCGGTCATGACCACCACCAGCTCGGTCGTTATTATTTTATTAATCATCATCGCAATGATTTTGTGGGCCACACAGATGATCTCACAACCGATCATCACCTTAACCCATATTATGCGCGATATTGCTTCTGGGGATGGCGATTTAACCCAAAAAATTACTATTGATAGCAAAGATGAAGTTGGCCAGTTAGCTCATCATATGAATACCTTTATTGATAAGTTGCACGTTATGATGCTTAATACCGCAGCACAGGCTGAACAACTTACCGATGCGGCGGCACAATTAAAATCGGTTTCGCAACAAACTAATGACGAAATTCAACAAGAAAAACAGCAGGTTGATAGTGTTAGCGCTGCAGTAACCGAAATGGCGACCACGGTTATGGAGATCTCGCGTAATGCACAACACACCAACAATGCAGCTGAGGAAGTCCAACAGATCACCGCAGATGGCGCCACTCGCTCGCAAAATGCACAAAGCGTGATGACCGCCTTAGCTGAGCATATTGGCGAAGCTGCTAAAGTGGTCGCAGGCCTAGAGCAAGAAAGTGGTAACATCGGCGCCGTAGTTGATGTGATCAATTCCATTGCAGAGCAAACCAATTTGCTGGCGCTGAACGCTGCAATTGAAGCCGCCCGTGCTGGTGAGCAAGGCCGTGGCTTTGCGGTCGTAGCCGATGAAGTTCGCTCGTTGGCCAGTCGCACACAAGAGTCAACTGATGATATTCGCAACATGATCTCACGCTTACAGCAAATTGCACAGCAAGCTTCAACTATGATGCAACAAGGACAAGAGCGCGCGCAAAGCTCGGTTACGCAAACTCAAGAAGTACTAGATGCATTGCAAAACATTGCTGACTCAGTGACTAAAGTACAAGATCAAAGTCATCACATTGCCACCTCAACCGAGCAACAAACGGTGGTTGCCGAAGATATAAATAATAGTTTAGCGGCAATTAATCACTTAGTGAACAGCACTGCAGATCATGCCCTTGAGCTTGCTGATGAAGCCAGGGACCTTAACGAGCTTGCCAGCTTACTAAATAAAACAGTTAATCAGTTTAAGCTTAAGTAAGCCAATATTGATAAGCAAAAGAGTGCTCCGGCACTCTTTTTTGTTGTAGATCAATATTCCCTCGACGCATCCTTTTTATACTAACGAAAATGATATAAAAGGTGCGCGTGATGATTAATTTACCCAAATGGGATCAAAGCTTAATAAATAAGTACAATGTGTCTGGACCAAGATACACCTCCTACCCCACAGCATTGTCGTTTAATGATGGCTATCAACAACAAGACTTGATCAGTGCAATTAACTCATCAAACAGTCGCAGCTTATCTTTATATATCCACATTCCGTTTTGCAGTCAGCTTTGCTATTACTGTGGCTGTAACAAAGTAATAACCCGCCATCAATCAAAAGCTGACTTATACCTAGATTATCTTGAAAAAGAAATCATCGCTCAAGCGCTGCTATTTGATAGCTATCAAGTACAGCAACTGCATTTAGGCGGTGGCACGCCCACTTTTTTAACAACCAGCCAAATGAGCCGTTTAATCGCGCTACTTGAGCTGCACTTTAAGTTTGCTCCCGATGCAGAGCGTGGTATTGAAATAGACCCTCGCTCACTGGCAACTGACATGCTCAGCCACTTGCGTAGCCTTGGCTTTAACCGTGTATCATTTGGCATTCAAGACTTTAATGATGATGTACAGCTTGCCGTTAACCGTCCACAAAGTGCTGATGCAGTAAAAAGTTTGATTGGTGAAGCCCGTGAACTCGGCTTCAAATCAATTAATGCAGATATGATTTATGGCTTACCACTGCAAACCCCTGAGAGCTTTAAAGAGACTATTGAGCAATTAATTGCCCTTAGTCCTGATCGTGTATCGGTATTTAATTACGCGCACTTACCGGATCGCTTTGCCGCTCAGCGAAAAATTAAGGATGCAGATTTACCTAGCGCTCACGATAAGCTCACCATGTTTAAGAATACCTTAGAACAAATGAGTAACGCAGGTTATCAGTTTATTGGTATGGATCACTTTGCAAAAACCAGTAATGAGTTAGCTATTGCACAAAATAGTCAGCAATTACATCGTAATTTTCAAGGCTACACCACTCATGGTGACTGTGATTTACTGGGTTTAGGGGTGTCATCAATTTCACAAATTGGCACTGCTATTTTGCAAAATCAAAAAGAGTTAAAGCATTACTATCACGCGATTGATAATCAGCTTGGCAGTGCAATCAGCAAAGGTATGAAACTTGATAATGATGACGTTATTCGCGCTGATGTGATCAAACAGCTTATTTGCCACTTTGAACTGAATATGCAAAGTATTGCTAATACCTATCAACTCGACTTTAAAGATTACTTTGCCAGCTCACTGCAAGCTCTTGAGCCACTAATAGCAGATGGCATGGTGACTATCGATGCAGACTTAATAACCGTCACAGCACGCGGCAATTTGTTTATTCGTATCATTTGTATGTGTTTTGATGCTCATTTACAAAAACAGATTAACGCGACTCGGTTCTCTCGGGTAATTTAATCTGAGTGCACAAGCATAAAAAAAGCAGACCGAGGTCTGCTTTTTTATTGATACTGTAAAATTAGTTAAACACCACGTTTTCGCTACCAGGGGCTGCTTTAAACTCTTCAATGATTTTCTCACAGTCAGCTTTAATTTGCTCTGCATGAGTTTCTTCAGCACGCCAGCGAGCGCTGTCTTGTTTAAATATTTCTTTTTTCGAATATTTTTTACGAGCGTCATGAGTTGGCATTTCTTTTACCACTTCATACATCGCAAATATGCCTGGATAACGCCCTGGAAGGTCTTCGTCATCCTCAAAGCTGTATTGCGACATTAGCACCCAAATACGCAAACACCCTTCTGAGAACTCACATTGCTCTTGGTGCATAGCACGGGCGATTAAATGAATGCTGTCTGCGAGCTTGGCATTACGCTCTAAGCGCGACTTAGCTAACTTAGCTTGCTGCTTTACCTGCTCTTTCGCGATCAGTTTTTTTTGCGCACTGAGTTTATACAGTAATTGGCCAGCATAAAATGCCAACCCCGCAATGATCACAGCGCCAACACACAGAGCCAAGATCATTATGTTCATTATTTATCGTCCTCGTCATCTAACCATTCATTGGCTAAATCATTCGACAAGTAATGATCAAAGTCACTATTAGCTTCTTCGCTAAACTCTTCATCATCAAAATCATCAGCTTCGTCTTCAATACCAAGCAATTCACATAACACTTGATGACGTGCAATACGGCTGTTGAAGTATTTTGCATCTTTACCTGTTAATAACTGGCCACTTTCATGTAACTCAACCAGCTTCAATAAGCGCTCGTCATTTTCTAGCGCTTCTAATTCTTGCTCTGGTGAAAGCTCAGGCTGAACTACTTTTTTCAGTTCAACTTGTGGCTTCAAGTTACGTTTAAGCTCAATAACTGGTTCAACTGCAACGGCAATTAAAGGGATTGGTTTTTTACTACCAACACGTTTGTCTTTATGTTGCTGATTACTATTACTCTCAGGCTGTAAAGCGTCTATCGAATTACGTGAACCGGGCTTTGCACCTTTGGTCTTTTTAACGCGTTGTTCTTTCAATGCACGCATTTCTTTAAGCTTATCTTTGCTTAAACGAACAGGACCGTTAGACGGGATTTTACGTGACTTTTTAGTTCTACTCATATCTTGATCATCTCACTTAAGAGGTTTTGAGCAACGCGCATTTTGGCGTTGCGATGCTGGCCTTGCCAGAAGAATTCGGTTTGTGCGGATTGAGGTTGGGTAACTCGACTACTTGCGCACTTTCTATACATTTAAGTATAAACGATGGCTATTGTAACAGGACAAATAAAAAGGCGGTAGAGAAAACATCTCTACCGCCTGCTAATCTGAGCGCCATTTAACTGGACACTTCTCCCTTCGACTTTTTAGTCTTTATTATTGTTATTATTTTTGTTGTTCCATGTTGTTATTATTTTTACCTTCCGTGTAGCATTCCATTTTGTTTTTATTTTAAACTTCCGTGAGATTTTATTATTCTCGGTCTTCATTGACTCTTTTTTAATATTCCTTCGGTGACATCAACCGATGTCTTATCCCCGATAATCACGTCACACTACTTTCCGTGTAGTTTAGTCCATTTTGTTCTTATTGTTTCAGCGACAAGGGTTAATTTACGCATTAATAATTTTGTTACAACTAATTTATATAATTTTTCTTACGCAATACAAATTGCAACATAACCAAAACATTAAATTACAATAAGTTATGATAAAAACAAAAATAAAAATAGGATTTAGCTTACAGCAAGGCATGGTCAATGTCTTACAAGGAAAGAGGTAATATCGACAAAACACAAATACAAAAAAAGCAGCTTACGCTGCTTTTTGTAACCACTATAGATTTTAGGATTAATAATAAAACTAATCTATACTACTTTAGTGTAGTCCACCTAAGTACTTAGAAAGCACTTCGATATCTTTGTCTGTTAGCTTGGTGGCAATATCTTGCATCATGCCATTTAAATCATTATGACGCACACCATCACGGAATTTCTCAAGTTGTGACTTGATGTATTCTGGATGTTGAAAAGAAATTTTTGGAAACTTAGCTAATGATGAGCCATTACCACGTGGGCCATGACATGCTGCGCATGCTGGAATACCACGTTCTGCGTCACCTGCTTTATAAAGCATGGCGCCAACGTCAACGATATCTTTAGGTGTTGCACCCTCTGACATGTTAAGTGACGAAAAATAAGCAGCCAAATCTTTCATGTCTTGATCGTTCAATGGCATTGCCATCGCGCTCATGACTGGATCCATACGACCCTCTTTACCACCTGAAGTCATACCTAACTTCAATTCAGTAAGTTGCTTATAAATATAATCCGCGTGTTGGCCTGCAAGTTTTGGGTAGATATTAACCGGCGCGTTACCGTCTGGGCCGTGACAAGCCGCACACGTTGCTGATTTTTCTTTACCTGCGTTTACATCGCCATCAAATGCTGTTGCGTTGCTTGCTGACAACGCACCAAGCAATATAGTTAAAGATAGTGCTATTTTTTTCATGGTGAATTCTCTGTTTCCGACCCTGTATCATCTACAATATGGATGTTGTGATTTACATATTCTACACGATAATAAATTCTCTGGCACGTTTTCTACTCATATTAAACTTATAAATTATAGGGTTTTGACCTAGATTAAGCTTTGGCCGTATCATTTTAGTTGATTTTAGGCTGCTATCTTAGTCTAAATCCGCTTTTTAATAGTGTAGTAATAGTATAAAATGCGCCCCTTAAGTGAACTTTAATTAAGTAAAGTTTACTCGCTGTAATACTTAATTAAGTTTCTAGGAGAGCCTGTGCTCAAATCTCGTATCAAATATAACACTGCGTCGTTCGTTACCAGCGCTCCAGATATCACTAAATTGCCTGCTGATACGGGAATTGAAGTTGCCTTTGCTGGCCGCTCCAACGCCGGTAAGTCTAGTGCTCTTAATGCATTAACTGACCAAAAGCTGGCACGTACTAGTAAAACCCCTGGTCGTACGCAACTGATCAACACATTTGAATTAGCCGATGTTGATGATATGCGCCTAATCGATTTACCTGGCTATGGTTTTGCTAAGGTACCGATCGAAATGAAAAAGAAATGGCAAAAGTCATTAGGTGAGTACCTGCAAAAACGTCAAAGTTTAAAAGGTATCGTGATCTTAATGGATATTCGTCATCCTCTTAAAGATTTAGACCGCGATTTAATTAATTGGGCAATTGGTAGTGAAATTCCAGTATTGGCGCTATTAACTAAAGCCGACAAACTAAAGCAAGGTGCACGTAAAGCACAGGTGCTGCAAGTTCGTCGCGAGTTAAGCAGCTTAGAAGGTGATATTACCGTTCATGCGTTTTCATCTTTAAAAGGCACAGGATTACCTGAAGTTGCTAAGAAATTAGATGAATGGTTCCTAGGGCCAATTGTTGCAATACCACCTACTGATGTTGAACAAACGCCTGAATCAGATGCTTAATCACACGTTTAAGTAAAAACGCTGACCCGCAGATTGAATGAAATAGCCTTGCTTATCAGCTTGTGCTATTTCTGCCCACTGATAAAACACACTTCTTGATACCCGAGCACTACAGCCATACGGTAACTGTAAATACGGCACATTATTGCCCTGATAATCTTGTACTACTAAAGGTTGTTCGCAGGTTACTAGCCAAGTTCGCTGTAAATTATCCACACAACATAACACTTGCCCTTGCTCTGTCATTTCAAAGCGCCAATTAACGATTATAAAGGGAGCATCATGGACAGTAATAGCTATTTTTTCGATTGGTGTTTTTAAGTAAAAAGTATCCTGCTCTTTGCAAAGAACTGAGGCAAACAGCTTAACCATAGCGATACGAGTAATTTTACTGCCACCGTATAACCACTCACCTTGCTGATTGATGATAATTGGCAGCTCGCCACAATGCTGCGGCTGCCATTGAGAAAATGGCTTGCTTGGCTGCTCAAGTGCAGTGGCAAGCTCATTCAAAGAGTGCATTATTTAAGCTTGTTCATCGTTAATGAAAAACTAACAGGTACTGCCGTTGCTATCGATGGTAAACCTGCTAACTTTTGCAATTGCATAATGCCATCAATGACAGCAAAGTCTGCGCCATTAATGATAATTGGGCTCATTGATGAAACGCTGATATCCCCTTGCGATGACAAGTTGGCGATAACATCCACTGTAATCTCTTTCTTAGCACCATGAAAATCAAGTTCAGCACTAATACCTTTAAATACATGTTGGCCAGGCTTAAGCGCTTTTAATTGCTTGCTTAAATTAGCTGTTATGGTTGCGGTTGGAAACTTCGCTGTTTCAAATAACAACTTGGTCATGCGTTCATTACGAATAGGGATCATCGTTTCAACTGAGCTCAGATCAATATCGACTGATAAAGAGCCATTTTCAGCTAAACTACCTGACACATTTTTGAAGTGATGCACTTCAGCAATACTATTTGACTTAATAGACACAAAACTTACTTTGCTTTGATCATTGTTAACCTGCCAGTCAGCACAGGCAACACCAGAGACTAATAGGCTTGATAACGAAAGACCTAATATCGCAATTGATTTAACCATCACGCATTCCTTTCAAAATGAAAATGAGATTCAATGGTATCACTTGTTCTATGAAGTGCAATCAATAGCATAATAAATAACAGAGACAAAAAAACGACCCAACAAATTAATGCTGGGCCGGTATAGCAAACTGGGGAGAAGCTATCAATACGAGCACCCTTTCGAGTGCATCATCAACAGGATGTCCTACAGGATGAGGACGACGCGGACTTTACCAAACTAACCATGATAAATAAACTAAATACAGGTACTAACTAGTCGAATTGATAAACATATAACTAATACTACAAATTGCATGTTAATTTAACTTAATATTAACATTGAATTTCAGCTCAAAATTTGCTCTATTAACTAATTAGAATAAAAAATCCACACACTTTGTCTGTAAACAGCAGTTCAAAGCGTGATCAAACACACACAATAAAAGAGCACTGATCATGAAAAAAATAACCACTCTATACTTATGCTGCCTGCTATTTATCTTCAGTAATAGCGCTAATGCAGGCTATACCCAAACTAAATACCCAATTGTATTAGCACATGGCTTGATGGGTTTTGACGATGTATTAGGTGTCGATTATTTTTATCGGGTACCAGCAAGCCTCAGTCGTGATGGCGCACAGGTTTTCGTCACGGCCGTATCCTCGCTGAATAGTTCTGAACAACGAGGCGAGCAGTTACTACAGCAAGTTGAACAGATTATTGCACTAACTGGTACAACAAAAGTAAATCTCATTGGTCATAGTCAAGGTGCGCAAAGTATTCGCTATGTTGCCTCACTACGCCCCGACTTAGTTGCCTCAGCGACCAGTGTTGGCGGTGTTAATTTTGGTAGCCCTGTTGCTGATGTGGTGCGCCAAGGACTGACTCCTGGATCTAAGCTAGAAGGTATAGCTAAAACAGCCTTTGATGCATTTGGCGGGTTAATCGCATTACTCTCTGACAATAGTCAGTTACCACAAGATGCGCTTGGTGCACTGGAGAGCTTAACCACTGAGAGCGCGCTGGCCTTTAATCAAAAATATCCAGAAGGCCTACCTGCTGAGCAATGCCAGCAAGGACCTATGTATGCCAGTAATGGCGTATATTACTTTTCTTGGAGTGGCACTCGAACTTTAACAAATATATTTGACCCATCAGATGCAGCACTGGCGATCACTGCAATACTGATCCCAGGCGATGACGATGGCTTAGTCTCTCGTTGTAGTAGCCATTTAGGTTATGTATTAAAAGATAATTACCGCATGAATCACCTTGATGAAGTGAATCAACTGATTGGCTTTCATCATTTATTTACAACCGATCCACTGACAGTCTACCGTCAACATGCTAATCGCTTGAAAAAATTAGGCTTATAAACAATGAAGCAGTTGCTCATTTTAGTGTTAGTGATATCTATCACTAGCACAGCTATGATTTTTTTACTCAGCGACGATAAGCTTACAAGTGCAACGCCACCACATATCGATCAACCGATGGCAATCGATAGCATTTTTGAACACGTTATTTTAGCTAGCCAAGAGTCCGGTGAGTTTAGTGCTTCGCAGGCTCTAGAACAGTGCGAGAAGTTAGCTGCATGCGAAATCAATAGTGAGCTATTTAATCGCTACCTCAGCTTTAAAATAGCGCTGGCAGAGCTGCAGCAACAACTCGCTCATTTGCCGCTAAGCGAACAATTAATTGCAATGATCGCTTTTCAACAACGCTACTTCAATGCAGCTGAAATTAATCTTTTATTTAACGATGATAATGAGTGGCAGCACTATACAATTGCCAAGCTTGAAATTAATCAGAACAACCATATTAGTGATGAATTAAAGCAACAATTGTTATCTAATTTAGAGGGCGAGCAACCTGAGCGTATTACCCAGGCACTTAAACCTAGTAACGATCTAAAAGCTTTAAACACTGAGCTAAAAGATGCCCTGCAACAACAAGACTACAATCAACTAGCAGCGGAATTTGGCGATGCTGCGGCAACAAGGTTAATCGCTCTAGAGCAACAGCGCCGGCAATGGCAAACATTGAGTGAGCAACTCACACAACAAATTAAACAGTTAAAGCAACACTATGAGCCACAACAAGCAGAGCAAAAAATTACCCAGCTACTTGATGAGCATTTAACCACAAATCAAAAGCGACGGTTTTTAGTGTTATATCCATTGCATTAAATGAGTGACCTACTATAGCGTTAAGAAAGTAGCCGAATGGCCACCTTTTAAAAAAAACTGACTACCCATTCACAGACATAAAAAAGCGCGGCTTCACTCAATGCAGCCGCGCTTATATGATTTAAAAAGCTCAGTGATTAATGGGCTTGTTGCCAATTATCTCCGCTATCAGCTTCAACCACTAATGGCACATCTAATTTCGCAGCATCAGACATTAACCGGCAAATTTCTGCGGTGTATTGCTCAACACACTCAGTTTTGATTTCAAATACCAATTCATCGTGTACTTGCATCAGTAATTTAACCGTATTCGGTGCTTGTTCATACACCCATTTGTTGACTGTTAGCATGGCTTTTTTGATGATATCAGCAGCGGTGCCTTGCATTGGTGCATTAATCGCAGCACGTTCGGCTCCTTTACGGCGCGCGCCATTACGGGCGTTGATCTCTGGTAAATGTAAGCGACGACCAAAAATAGTTTCAACATAGCCATTTTCAGCAGCTTTCTCACGGGTTGATTCCATGTACTCAAGCACACCAGGGAAACGTTCAAAATACTTATCAATGTAATGTTGCGCTTCATGGCGCGGAACATCAAGTTGACGTGCCAAACCAAATGCCGACATCCCATAAATTAAACCAAAGTTAACCGCTTTAGCTTTACGGCGCATATCCGTGGTTACATCTTCTAACTCAACACCAAACACTTCCGCAGCAGTTGCACTGTGTACATCAAGACCATTGGCAAACGCATTTAACAAGCCTTTATCTTGCGATAAGTGCGCCATGATACGTAGTTCGATTTGGCTGTAATCGGCAGCCACTATTTTATAGCCATCTGCAGCAATAAAAGCCTCACGAATACGGCGTCCTTCTTCTGAACGAATAGGAATATTTTGCAGATTAGGATCGCTTGAACTTAATCGGCCAGTTGCCGTTACCGCTTGATGATAAGAAGTATGCACACGCTTCGTTTGCTCATTCACTATCAGTGGTAATTTATCAGTGTAGGTTGATTTAAGCTTAGATAAACCTCGGTGCTCAATAATAACTTTAGGCAGCGGGTAATCGTGAGCCAACTCTTGTAGTACTTCTTCAGCTGTAGAAGGTGCGCCTTTTGGCGTTTTTTTAATAACTGGCAGTTCAAGTTTTTCAAACAACAATACTTGTAATTGCTTTGGTGAGCTTAAGTTAAATGGTTCACCAGCAATCTCATGCGCTTCTTTTTCCAGCTCAATTAAACGCTCACCCAAACGCTGGCTGTGCGCGGCAAGCATTTTGCTATCAATCGCAACACCGGTACGCTCAATATCTGAAATAACGCTGACAAGCGGCATCTCTATATCTTCAAATACCGATTTAAGCTTTTCATCGGCTGCAAGTTTCGGCCATAATACTTGGTGTAAACGAAGCGTAATATCCGCATCTTCTGCGGCATAAGGTGCCGCTTTATCAAGTTCGATTTGATTAAATGTCAGCTGCTTTTTACCTTTACCAGCAATGTCTTCAAAACTGATATTTTTATGGCCTAAATATTTTAGCGCCAACGAGTCCATATCATGGCGAGTACCAACACTATTAAATACGTAAGATTCAAGCATAGTATCGAATTTAATACCCTTTAGCTCAAAACCGGCATTAGCCAATACACTCTTATCATATTTTAAATTTTGACCAACTTTTGCTTTGTTTTCATCAGCTAAAATTGGCCCGATCTTCGCCATCACCGTCTCTAAACTTAACTGTTCGGGCGCGCCAGGATAATCATGGGCAACCGGTAAATACACGGCTTCGCCAGCTTTAACAGCAAAACTCATCCCGACAAGTTTAGCTTGCATGTAATCAAGGCTGGTTGTTTCAGTATCAAAGGCAAATAGTTCAGCGGCATTTAATTGCTCGACTAAAGTATCTAATTGCTCTGTTGTCAGGATTGTTTCATAGTGAGCATCAGCCACTTGCGGTAATTCATTCGCTTCACTGGGGACAGCCAAGTGAGTGTCTGCATCTTTTGGATTATCTAATAACTCAGCTAACCAGCGACGGAACTCACACTCGCCATACAAGGCAATCAGTTCATCGCGATTTGGCTCTTGCAATTTAAAGGTATCTAAGTCTGATTCAACTTCAACATCGCATTTAATGGTAGCCAGTTCATAACTTAGCGGTAAATGATCGACTGCGGCGGCAAGCTTTTCGCCGATCTTACCTTTGATCTCATCAGCATGATCAAGCACACCTTGTAATGATCCGTATTTTTGTAACCACTTAACCGCCGTTTTAGGGCCGCATCCATCGACACCTGGGATGTTATCTACTTTATCGCCCATCAAAGCTAAGTAATCGATGATCAGTTCAGGACCAACGCCAAATTTTTCAACCACAGTGTCTGGATCAGAAATACTGTCGGTCATGGTATTGATCAAAGTGACATGCTCATTCACTAACTGAGCCATGTCTTTATCACCGGTTGAGATCAATACATGGCGCTGCTGCTCTGAAGCAATACGGGCAAATGTACCAATCACGTCATCCGCTTCAACACCCTCAATACTAATAAGCGGAAAACCCATCGCCCTAATAATATCGTGCAGTGGCGCTATTTGCGTGCGCAAATCATCGGGCATTGGCGGGCGGTTGGCTTTGTACTCACTGTACATATCATTACGGAAAGTTTTACCTTTAGCATCAAAAACCACCACCATATGGCTTGGATCATACTGTTTGATCAGGCTTTTCATCATGTTAACAACGCCATAAATAGCGCCTGTTGCTTCACCTTTTGAGTTAGTTAAATGCGGTGGTGAATGATATGCACGGAATAAGTAGGAAGAGCCATCGACTAAAATAAGTGGATTTTCAGGGATCTGAGCCATGATGTAATTGGATCCTAAATGAGAGAAAACGAAATATCTGTAAGCATGCCATAAGGGCACGCATAAAACGACTGTGAATTAAGCTTTGTTTAAACCGTTAAATAAGAGTAAGTTGTGGATAACTATGTAGATAACACCCACAAGCTATTCCTCCAAAGTAATTTAAAACTACTTAGAAACAAGTTAAGTGTATGTTTTGTTTTAAAAAGATAATACGAGGTTCTTTTTTTATTATTTTTATCACAATGTGGAAAAACATTTTATTGCTTTGCTTGATTGTGGCTTTTTACAACTAAAAAACGGTTAATTCATTCCTTATAAATAACCGGACGAGCATTCTATCACAATGGATCAAAGATCATAGCGATCCTTTATAATTTTTTCCTATTAGCCAACTTAAAAAAAAGCATATAGCGCGTTTTTGCTCTGCCTCGAGTGGATTGATCAAATAAAAATAATCTTTAACTCATCATTATTGATGATCACAAAATGATCTTAATAAGGCCATAACAGTCAGCAAAAGTCATGCTAAACTGACTTTATGAATAATAAATAAGGGCATAGTATATGAAAAAAATAGCTGTAATTTTAGCAGGTTGTGGAGTTTATGACGGTGCAGAAATCAACGAAGCCGTATTAACGTTATTACATATTGCCAAAGCCGGAGCAAGCTACCAGTGTTTTGCCCCTGATATTGAGCAATTGCACACGATCAATCACCTGAATGGGGAACAAATGACCCCTAACCGGAACGTATTAGTCGAAGCGGCACGCATTGCCCGTGGCGATATCAAAGCGTTAACACTGTTAGATGCTAATGACTTTGATGCTTTGATTGTGCCTGGTGGATTTGGCGCGGCTAAAAACCTGTGTGATTTTGCGATCAATGGTGCGCAAGCACAATTAAACCCTGAAATGCTCCGTGCTGCTAAAGCATTTGCGAATGCCAAAAAACCAGCAGGCTATATGTGCATTGCTCCAGCAATGATCCCATTGATCTACAGTGCTGGCGTAAAAACCACTATTGGTAATGATGTTGATACTGCCAACGCACTACAAAGTTTAGGCGCTCAACACATTAATTGTGCAGTAGATGATATTGTAATTGATGAGCAACATAAACTCGTAAGCACTCCAGCTTACATGTTAGCGCAATCAATTTTAGATGCTGATGCAGGTATTGAAAAACTAGTCGCTGCGCTTTTGAAAATGAGCTAATTAGGTGCTAAAAAAACCGCAAATCAGTCATTCTAAAGTAGCTGCTTTGTTGCGCTGGCGCAAAAAAATAGTGTTTTTTCATAAGAAAAATACATCGTAGCGTTTTATAAATTGCGGCTTAGCGTTATAATCGTTCTAAATTCCGTCATCTATCGTGATTGATCACGTTCAAATCGAAGTGAGCAAGGCAAAATGAAAAAACTATCAGCAGCATTATTATTGCTAGCAACCACCGCATACGCACAGCCATATGATAACTCTATGACTGAAGATGCGATCAAAAAACGTATCGCGCCTATAGGTGCCGTTTACTTTGAAGGCGATAAAGCAGCAGTTGCTGAAGTGCCAACAGGTCCTCGTACCGGTGAACAAGTTTACCAAGGTGCGTGCTTTGCATGTCATGGTACTGGCGCACTTGGTGCACCAAAATCAGCAGATGACTGGGCTCCACGCTTAGCGAAAGGCGCTGACACGCTTCTAAGTCATGCAATTAATGGTTTTAATGCAATGCCACCACGCGGTACATGCATGGATTGCTCAGATGATGAAATAAGCGCAGCTATTGATTTTATGAGCAAAAAATAATACTTAATTCTGTACTGTTTTTTTATTAAGGCTGATTTTTATCAGCCTTTTTCATTATAAAAATAAATATCCCCACACCTTTATCACTACTTATTATTATCATTTTCTAATACTATTGGCCGCTTGACGATTCAGCAAAAAAGTGAAAATATAAGTCCAATAAATATACAATAATAAAAATCGGTTTAATGTCACTGGAAGATATAACAGCTTTACTACATAAGCTGGAGCATAAAAATAATCGTTTAAAAGCTCTAGTCCAAAAGTATAAGCAATCCCACCACTTACAAAATGCCCTGATCCAATTATCAGAGCAAGCTAGTTCTGTTGCCGAATTAACGCTACTTTACCCTGCTATTCATGATATTTTGCAAGATTATATGCCAAGTAAAAGTTTTTACGTGGTGCTGTTAAATCAATTTAGTAACACCCTTGAACTCTCTTACTTTGCTGATGAAAAAGATGGTATCTCTGTGCCACTTAATCAAGATAATAATTTTATCCAAGGTGTCACTGGGTATGTTTTTAAACAAGGTAAAACCACCTACTTCCAAGGTGATGAAATGCAGGCTGCTGCCAACAAGGGGTTATTTAAATTACTTGGCACACCAGCAGAACATTGGGTAGGCGTGCCGGTATACCGAGAACAAAGCATTATTGGGGTGCTTGTCGCACAAAGTTACGATAAACAACAAAACTACTCTGAGCAACAAATCGAGCTATTAGAAGTAATGTCGCTCTACTTATCAACGGCTATCGAGCGGGTAAAAAAACGCGAACTATTAGAGTCTGAAGTAAAAATAAGAACTCGCGCATTAACGCAAAGTAATGAAGCACTTAACCTCGAAGTAGAACAACATAAAAAAACCCTCGCACGGCAACATATTCTGTTTAAAATTTCAGAGCTAGCGACGCAAACAAAGCATATTGATGAAGTATATCAACAAGTACATGAAATAATAAAATCAATAACTTACGCTGAGAATTTATACATTGCATTGTATGATCGCGAAACGGGTTGGTTAAACTTTCCGTACTGTGTGGATGAATATAGAGATAACACTCAACCGCGCCCTTTCGCCAAAGGTTATAGCGAATTAGTGTTACGTACCGAACAAACTCAACTCATTGATTGTACCCGAGCACAAAAACTGCTTAAATCCGGTGAAGTAGAAAGACCAGGGCAAGTCAACACTTCAAACTCAGCAACTAGCTGGTTAGGTGCGCCATTAAAAACAGCGCAAGGTGTGATTGGCTTAATAACTTGCCAAGCCTACAATCATAAGCATATTTTTAATCAAGACGACTTTGAATTAATTACCTTTGTATCGCATCAAATAGCGACTGTATTACAAGCACATTTAGCTGCTCAAGCCTTAAAACAAAGCCATCAACAATTAGAGTTTCGAGTTGCTGAAAAAACCAAAGAGATCCTCCAAACCAATATGCATTTACAAATGCAAATTGAAGAGCGCAAAAAAATAGAGCAACAGCTTTATCATGATGCCCACCACGATCCACTTACTGGCTTGCCTAATCGCAGTCTGTTTTTAACCCAATTAGAAAAAACTCTACAGCATTATCAACGTTACCCTGAACAACAGTTTGCTGTGCTGTTTATTGATTTAGACAAGTTTAAGGATATTAACGATCAACTTGGTCATCAAGCCGGTGATCAGTTTTTAATTAGCGTCAGTGAGTCTTTTTCACAATGTATTCGGGAGCACGATTTACTTGCGCGCTTAGGTGGCGATGAGTTTGTAATTTTATTAACGCACTTAACCGATCGCCAACAAGCCGAAGATGTTGCTAAGCGATTAATTGAACTGATGAAAAAACCATTTTGTATGAAAGGTATTTGTGTACAAAGTGGTGCCAGTGTCGGTATTACCTACTCAAAAACAAACTACAAGCACACGGATGAAATTATTCGTGATGCTGATGCTGCCATGTATTATGCAAAAAATGCTGGTCGCAGCCGGTTTGAGTTTTACCATCCACTGCTTAGTGCCGGCACAAGCCCATATGAGTTGGAAACCAGTCATCACTTAGACTCTTTACCAATGCATTTTCGCTGCTCTGAAATTATTACACTTGATGAACAGCATCAATCAGAATCATTGCTTGAGGCATTTGGCGAACACCCAGTACTTGGCAGCACCAGTTTTGAAATATTAAAGAAGTTTGCCGCTGATAAAGCACAACAGCTGGAAGTGGAATTACAGTTATTAACCAAGGCGTGCCAGCAGATCAAAACGGCACAACTGCAAATGGTGTTATTCCCTTGCTCGGGTTTATTACTGGAGAAAAATGAATTTCAGGCGTTATGCTTAACAATGCAAAAGCACAGCATAACAAAACAAATTTGTTTATTATTTAACGAACAAGAGATCCGTTACGCTTCAGCGGTGCAAATTAGTAATTTAAAAATGCTAAGTGAACAAGGCTATTCGATTGGCTTAAATGATTTTGCTAAAGATCGCTGCGAACTTAATTTACTTTGCGATCTTAATTTCGATTATTTATTACTTAGCTCTACCTTTAGTAAGCGAGTGTTACAACAACAAAGCTTTGATTTACAACTACAAGGTGTACTAGCAATAACTAAGATAAAACAAATAAAAGTAATCGCGAAAGGCCCTTCAATATTAAATTATAGAGCCTTACTCGACACTCATGGTTTATCGCTATTTATTGGTAGGCAGCATGCAATTAGTTCCACAGCAACACTCCCAGCTGACTCTTCGAACGAGCAAATTTTAAATTAACGATATGCGTCGCGGATAACCAGTTTATTATCCGCAGTTTAGATGAACTACTCAGGCTTTTTCAGCATGGCACGTAAATTAGCGACTCTGGCTTGGCCCTTTTCCATTCGTTCGGCTTGCGTATTTGGCGCTTTTTTATTTTCAAATGCTAAATCATCTTGCGGTAGCTCTTGTATAAAGCGGCTCAACTCGGTTTGTGATGTTTCGCCAAATTGACGACGAATTTTTGCATAGGTCATGGTCAGCTCTTGCTGAGCACGAGTGATCCCCACATAGGCTAAGCGACGCTCTTCATCAACGTTTTCTTCATCAATACTTACTTGATGCGGTAATAAGCCCTCTTCCATGCCGACCATAAATACGTAAGGATACTCCAAGCCTTTAGAGGCATGTAACGTGAGTAATTGCACCGCATCGGCTTCATCTTCTTCTTCGTTACGTTCTAACATGTCACGCAACGTTAACTTACTCACCACTTCAGCAAGCGTCAACGGCGGATTATCCGCATCACCTGTGAGCATATCTGTGATCCAACGGTACAACTCAGAAACATTCTTCATGCGCATTTCTGCGGCTTTCGCACTCGGTGATGACTCGTATAAATAAGCTTCGTAATTTATTTGTCTGACTAAATCTTTTACCGCTTCAAGGGTATCACCACGTACCGCATTATCTGACAGCTCAACTACCCAACGTGCAAATCCGGCCAACGAGTTTAAACCACGACCTTTTAAGCGATAACCTAAGTCGTTATCAAAACAGGTGGCAAATAAACTGGCATGTTTTTCATTGGCTAAGGTACCCAACTTTTCCAGCGTAACTGTGCCTATTTCACGGCGCGGAGTATTCACAATACGTAGAAACGCATTATCGTCATCTTGATTCACCAATAAGCGCAAGTACGCCATTATATCTTTGATCTCAGAGCGTGAGAAAAACGACATTCCGCCACTGATCTTGTAAGGTATTCGGTTACTCATTAACGACTTTTCAAAGCCACGCGCTTGGTGATTACCACGGTATAAAATAGCGTAATCTTTATAACTGGTGCGCTTCATAAATTTATGCGAGATGATCTCGGCGACGACCCGCTCTGATTCATGCTCTTCATCACGACAGCCAATCACTTTGATCGGCTCGCCATTTTCTAACTCACTAAACAGTTTTTTATCAAATTCATGAGGGTTATTGGCAATCAAGATATTAGCAGCTTTTAAAATACGCTTCACACTGCGATAGTTTTGCTCAAGCTTAATGAGTCGTAAACCTGGAAAGTCTTTGCTTAATAACACTAAGTTTTGTGGTCGTGCACCGCGCCATGAATAGATTGATTGGTCGTCATCGCCTACCACGGTAAAACGCGCACGCTCACCCACAAGCAACTTAACTAATTGATATTGACTGGTATTGGTATCTTGATATTCATCCACCAGCAGGTAACGGAAACGTTGTTGCCAGCGCTCACGCGAGGTTGCATTATTGATCAGTAATAAGGTGGGGATCATGATCAAGTCATCAAAATCCAAAGCATTATAGGCGCGTAACTGGGTTTGATAACGCGCATATAATTGCGCAAATAGCGCTTTTTGTGGCTCTCGGGCTTCGCGAATCGCTTGCTCTGGTAAAATAAGCTCGTTCTTCCAGCTGCCTATTTGCATTTTTAATAGATTGAGTAAATCTTTGTCTTTTTTTAGCTCTTCTTCAGTTAAGTCAGCAATTAATTGCCCGGTATCTTGATCATCAAATAATGAAAAGCCAGGTTTAAAACCCAGCGTTGTTAGTTCTTTTTTAATGATCTCAAGGCCTAAGGTATGAAAGGTAGATACCCACAAGCCTTTTGACTCTTTTTTACCTAACGTTTGAAAAACTCGCTCGCGCATCTCTTTCGCCGCTTTATTAGTAAAGGTCACCGCGGCAATATTACGTGCTTGATACTCACATTTTTGTACTAAGTAAGCGATTTTATTAGTAATTACACGAGTTTTTCCTGATCCCGCCCCCGCCAGCACTAGGCATGGACCACTAATATATTTTACCGCTTCATCTTGTTTAGGATTGAGTTTCATATCGACCAAAGAGATTGCATTAAAGACGGGCAATTTTAACGTAATCACTACAATACGCCTAGCCAATAAGGTAACATTAGCCATTATCATTTACGCGACAGTAAGGGACAGACATGATCAACCCAGCAAAACTTGAAGAAATTGCCAAACAGATTTCCAGTAACATGCCGCAAGGCGTTAAAAACCTTGCCGATACGTTTGAAGCGAAAACCAAACAAGCTATTCAAAATAAGCTTGCTGAGATGGACTTTGTCAGCCGTGAAGAATTTGATGTACAAAGCCAAGTACTAATTCGCACCCGCGAAAAGCTCGTTGCATTAGAAGCGAAAGTTGCACTACTTGAGCAACAACTCAGTAGCAATAAGCAAAGCGAGCAACCAGAATAATACCGTTTTAGTTATTACTTCAGGCAGCTTCGGCTGCTTGATTTGTTTTACGCCTTGCATACAGCTCAACATCTATATACGATACGTATACGTTTTATATATAGGCACTGTTATGGGTATCGTAAAAATCAGCGACCAACTGCACGAAGAGATCCGCAAAGCCAGTACCACTATGGTACGTTCTATAAACTCTCAATCTGAATACTGGATAAAGATAGGCATGCTAGCTGAGCTTAATCCAACCATGACCTACGCCGAAATAATCAAACAGCAACTTGCACAAGCCGATGTAACAGCAGGAGAATCTTTGCATGAGTGAAATAATTATTAAAACTCCCGCACAAATAGAGCTAATGCGTGAGTCTGGTCGCCTACTGGCAAAGGTATTTGCCTATTTAGATCAACAGGTCAAAATCGGCATCACCACCATGGAGATCAATGATTTAGTAGAGCGCTATATTGTTGATGAGCTTGCTGCGCGTCCTGCCAGCAAAGGCCAGTACGATTATCCTTATGTGTTAAACAGCTCAGTAAATGAAGTAGTCTGTCATGGTTTTCCAGACCCTAAACGCGCATTAAAATCAGGCGATATCGTCAATTTAGATATTACCCTTGAGAAGAATGGCTTTATTGCCGATTCAAGTAAAATGTATATGCTTGGTGAAGTGTCTCCGTTGGCCAAGCGCTTAGTCGAAAAAACTTATCAAGCAATGTGGCAAGGCATCAAGCTCGTAAAACCGGGAGTGAGGTTAGGCGATATAGGCAACGCTATCGCTAATTTTGCCCATACTAATGGCTATAGCGTTGTACGTGAATACTGCGGACATGGTATTGGCGAGCAAATGCACGAAGAGCCGCAAGTTTTACATTATGGTAAACGCAATACCGGCATTGAACTTAAAGAAGGTATGACCTTTACCATTGAGCCAATGATCAACCAAGGGGCGGCAAAAGTAAAAACTAAACCGGATGGCTGGACTGTGGTTACTCGTGATAAAAAGCTTTCTGCGCAGTGGGAGCACACCATAGTCGTCACCGCTGACGGCTATGAAGTACTGACTTTACGCGAAGAAGAAATCGCTATTGCGACGGTATAAGTCAGGTTAACACCATGGCCATTTTATTAGTAAATGATCCATTGCCCCATTTGAGCTTTCAAAAATTCGCACCCGATCAACGCTTAGCTGATTGGGTGCAGTGTTATTGGAAAATAGGTTCAACCACTACACAAACAACACAGTTATTTACAGAAAAGCTCTACCCTGATGCTGGCGCAAGCCTAACAATTGATTTTAGCAACGCGACACCCGTTATTACCTTCGCATTTAATCGTCAAACGCAGGCAATAACTTTCAGCAATCAGGATTATTTAGTTAGTATTCGTTTTGCGCCTACTGGTGCTTATCACTTATTAGGTATAACGCTACACGAATTAGCTGAAGGAAATTATCTACTCGGGGAAGATTTTACCCCAAGCTGGTATCACAGTTTAATAGCATGTGTTGAACAAATGCAAAGCAGTCCACTAACCAGCCAACTGTATTTACTCGAGCAGTGGTTACTCAGCCAAGCAATTAGCAATCAACTCGTAACAAGCAATACAATTAAAGTGATCAAGCAGCTTATTCAACTCAATAATTCCACCAGCTGTGTAGGCAAGCAACTTGGCTTGACACGTCGTACTCTTGAGCGTCGCTTGAAAAAAGAAGCCGGGGTTAGTCCAGCTCAATTACAGCAATTTTACCGACTAAAAGCCGCACGCACGCTTCTAGCTGACAGCCAAACACCGATAACAGATATAGCCTTGCAATGTGGCTATTATGATCATGCTCACTTTTGTCATGCCTTTCATAATTTTACTTTTGAAACACCACTGCAATATCGCAAGCGAAAAACACCGAAAGTATAGAGGGTGTTTTCATCACACAAAAAACACATCGACTTAGCCTTTAAACTAAGATTACAATTACTGAAGGTAGCCCGCGCCCAGATAAGACGCAGTGCTTAGGTTACGTGCTTATTCTACTACGTAACGTTCAAACACTTTAAGCCCAGCACTTTTATAGTTAACATCAACTTCATCGGCACAAGTAACTACTGACTCTAAGTCGTGTAAGTGACCGTTTGCTAGACCATAAACCCAACCATGAATAGTTAACTCCTGACCACGCTGCCATGCTTCTTGGACGATATTAGTACGGCATACATTGCGTACTTGCTCAATCACATTCAATTCAATCAAGCTATTGAGACGATCTTTTTCTGCGAGTGCATTGATCTTTGAGGTGTATTTTTCTTTTACATCACCGACGTGACGAAGCCAGTTATCAATTAAACCAAACTTAGCATCTTTGAGTACTGCCTGAACACCACCACAGCCATAGTGACCAACAACCATGATATGTTTAACTTTTAACACTTCAACGGCGTACTGCATCACTGATAAGCAGTTATGATCGGTATGCACCACCACATTCGCCACATTACGATGAACAAATAGCTCACCCGGCATTAGATCAACGATTTCATTAGCCGGTACGCGAGAGTCCGAACAACCAATCCACAGGTATTCTGGGTTTTGCTGCATGGATAGAATTTTAAAAAATTCTGGATCATCTTTACACGTTCGTTCAGCCCAGCGTTTATTGTTTTCAAATAAGTTTTTTAATTTTCTCATTACATCTCTTTTCTGTCTTTGACGGTAGCTTGGATCAAGATATTACGTGGCGTTAATTGTTTTTCGCAAAACGTCTGCACACTGACTTGATAACCTTGTTGTTGCAAATATAAAGCACGATCGAGCACAAGCCAAACCTCAATTGCTCTTCTAAACACATGACGGACCAGTTCGATACGTTCAGTGACTTTTTTGCGCATTTCGCCTTTTTTTAAAAAGGATTCATAATCAATACCTTGCGGTATATCTAGCGCCTTTTTCTCCGCGGCCCATGCACAAAAAGCTTTAAATGAATCTGAAAAAATAGCTTTGTTAACTGAGGGCACACTGACGTAGTTTTGTTCGCTGGTGAGACTTTTGCGTAAAGCATCAAAACCCAATCGCCATTGCACTTCAGTTTTACGAACTTTATCTACCCGAGAAGGCGCTGTCACCGTCTCTTGTAGTGCTAATTTTAAATCACGATGCGTTAACTGCAGTTGACTACGCTTACCGGCATCGCTCATAGCTTGATAATCATTCGGGGTGAATAAGTGATAGCAACACGGCGATAGACTGATTTTTTGCGTTTGCGCGCTAGCCGCGTTACTCATAAACGTCTGATGTAACGCTCCGCAAGCATGCAGCGCTACGGCATGTTGTGCTTGTTGAAAATACTCAGTTACATCATCTTTAAGTACATCTGCTTGGCTAAAGTGCATGGCTAACCCTTGTTGCAGAGCACTTTGCTGACCTTGTTCACATAAATGTTGTTGCAGTTCGATGCTGTGCACACTCGGCGCACGGTTAAATGCCAGCATACGTCCTAAATGGCCTTTCCCTGCACACCATTCTAATACAGGTAATTGTGATTCTTGGCCAAGCGCACAGACAAAATCTTGCAGCTGTGCAAACTTGCGCCCTTTAATACCATTGCTGATCCAAAACGGATATTCGCAACGCGTAGTGGAGGCTTGAGGTAAGTCACACAATGTAGCTAAGTTATTGACTACGGGAATATACGGGCTAAAAAATTGATACAAGGCATCTTGATTGCTATCGAGTTCAGCAACTTGTTGATCGCTCAACAGCGTTAATGGTTGTTCTAATTCAGGCCATGGCAGCTGATCAAAATCGAATGCAGTGCATTGCCAATAGTGGCGAGTACTATGTAATAAGTTATCTAGGGCTGTAAACTGCTCAGCAAGGCTCATGTGATTTTAGCGATGGTCATTTCATTTATGCATTATACGCTTTTTCTGAACATCAAGCGTAAATAAAGTGGTATCGATAACAAACTAATTATAATTGCTGTAATAAGCATCCACGACATTTTAATTTTTTCAGGTTCAACATACTGGTAAATAAAGCCATCTTGCGCCTGATTAAAGGCATCTTGCTCAATCCCGTATAGATCAGCAATCAACCGCCATTTCGCTATCGACATAGATCCTAAATTAGTGCCAGGTGGTAAAATATAATCACTCAATACTTCAGCTTCATAGGCAAGCTGAGAAAAGCTTTTATCAGGTGCGTATTGGTGTTGAGTTAATGCAATTGTTTCATCCATATGCATCATTGCATAGCGCCAGCCCTTTAAGCTGGCCTGATAAAATGCTTCAACTGTTTGCGGATGTTGTTCGAGCATATTTTCTGTGGTGTAAAGAATATCGCTATAAACATTAATTCCATACTTCTGCGGGCAAATAAGTCTATAGTCGATGCCTTGCTCACGCATTATATACGGCTCATTAGTCACGTACACTTGCATCGCATCAATACTCCCAGCTAACCAATCCGTAATGCTGTTACCACTTTCATAAGAAGGTAAATTATTTGTTTGGATACCACTGCGTTCGAGCATTACCAATAATTCGGCATTTTCTTTGCGGCTGATACTGCTAAGACGCTTATTGACAAAATCCCGAGGATGAAAAATATCGGAGCTTTTTTTTACCATCCAACAATAAGGAGAAAATTGTAAAATAGCAGCCATTGCCACCAAGGGTTGACCTGCGATCCGTTGCTGTAAAATACCTGAGTGCCCGACCCCGAAGTGAGCTTGGCCAGCCAACACTTTACTAAAGGTATCTGGGTTCTCAGGATCTGCCGGTAAAATAGTGACGTTTAGCCCTGCCGCTTTGTAAAAGCCTTGTTGCTGAGCCATATAGTAACCAGAAAATTGAAATTGATGCGTCCACTTTAGTTGTAAAGTCACATCCGCTGCCGCAACACTTTGCCCGCTGAGTATAAGCAAAGTAGCATAAAGCTGAAATTTCAGTCCTTTTAATGACAAATCGTAATCTAATTAGTTGGCTAATATTGCTATAACTATAAACCCAAGACATTGAGTTTGCAAAGAGACAAAAAAGCACCTCAATTGAGGTGCTTGCTTATACTAAAACCACCTCAAGCTACAGAATTCGTATCTTGAGGTGGTTTTAGTATATATTTAATTATTAACCGCTTTCACCCTATCAATGGGACGTTGAGTAGTTAAAAATTGGGTAAAACATGGATTCAGTGTTTCATCTTGCACACTGTAACCTAAGCGATTTAAATGCTCGTTGAATACCTCATACTGACTAGGCTCAATCGCAAACCCTGCTAATACATTACCCATCGAACCACCATGATTACGATAATGAAACAAAGTAATATTCCAATTGCTACCTAAGGTATCTAAAAAGCGCGCTAGTGCGCCTGGATATTCAGGAAACTCAAAGCGTAATAACCGCTCATGCATCTGCTCAGGTGCTTTACCACCAACCATATAACGAACATGTAATTTAGCCAGTTCGTTATCTGATAAATCACAAAATTGATAGCCATTGGTGGTTAAATCAGCTGTCAGTTCATCTAACTCTTGCTGACCTTGGCGCAGTGCAACACCAACAAATATTTGCGCTTCACCAGGGCCTGCGTAACGGTAGTTAAATTCAGTAATTGCGCGACCACCTAATGAGGCGCAAAACTGTTTAAAGCTGCCTTTTTCTTCATTGATGGTTACTGCTAACAACGCTTCGTTTTTCTCTCCCAGCGCAGTACGCTCAGCCACATAACGTAAGCGGTCAAAGTTTAAGTTTGCGCCAGATAACACAGCTGCTAAATGCAGCCCTTTTTGGCCTGTTTGCTGACACCATTTTTTCAGCCCAGCCGTTGCCAGCGCACCTGATGGCTCAGCAATCGCACGGGTTGAAACAAAAATATCTTGCATCGCCGCACATATTTCATCACCGGTTACAGTGACTACTTCATCACAAAACTTTTGCGCTAAACGAAAGGTTTCGGTACCAATAATTTTTACCGCAACACCATCGGCAAAACTGCCAACCCGTTCAAGCTCGACGGGCTTGCCTGCTGCAAGTGCCGCTTGTAAACAGGCACTTTCATCAGCTTCTACACCGATTACTTTTATATCTGGGCGCAATGACTTTATATACACGGCCATACCAGCAAGTAAGCCACCACCACCAACTGGAATAAATACCGCATCAAGTTGATTAAGCTGCTGCATTAATTCACGTGCAACCGTGCCTTGCCCTACAATTACATCAGGATCATCAAATGGAGGAACAAATATGCCGTCGCGCTGCTCAGTAAGTTCTAGTGCATAAGCTTTGGCAGCATCAAAATGATGGCCATGTAAAACCACTTCGCCACCAAGCGCACGTACCGCATTGACTTTGATTTCAGGGGTCGTCACTGGCATTACAATCGTTGCTTGATGCCCTAAGTGTGACGCACTGAGCGCCACCCCTTGAGCATGATTACCTGCTGAGGCAGTGATCACCACTGAACCGGCTGGCAGTTTAGCCAGTTTGTTGTATGCACCACGCAGTTTAAACGAATAAACTGGCTGCTGATCTTCGCGCTTTAGCCATACTTGATTACCAAGACGAGCACTGAGTTCAGCCATTTCGCTAACCTCAGTAACTTTTGCCAGTGGTTCCATATTAGCCTGGATAATAGCGCGAAAATAATCGAGCTCTTGAGAAACCATAATTAACTAAGCTCCTCCAGTTTGGCTAAATCACGCACCGCGCCTTTATCAGCACTGGTTGCAAGTAGCGCATACGCTTTTAGCGCAGATGATACATAACGTTCACGATCGAGTGGTTTGTAAGCTTGTTTACCACGAGCAAGTTGCTTTTGCTTACGCGCTTCAAGTTCTTCATCTGTTAACGCTAACGTGATTTCGCGGGTAGCGATATCGATAATAATTTTATCGCCGTTTTCAACATAAGCAATGGCACCACCACTGGCCGCTTCTGGTGAAACGTGGCCAATTGATAAACCTGACGTACCGCCCGAGAAGCGACCATCGGTTATAAGTGCGCACTGCTCAGCCAAACCTTTTGATTTTAAGTAACTGGTTGGATAAAGCATTTCCTGCATGCCAGGTCCGCCTTTCGGTCCTTCGTAGCGAATAACGACTACGTCACCGGCTTTTACTTCGTCATTTAAAATGCCTTCAACTGAATCATCTTGTGATTCATACACCACGGCGGTGCCTTCAAAGTGTAGCATTTCATCAACCACACCCGCGCTTTTCACAATACAACCATCAACAGCTAAATTACCCGATAGTACGGCTAAGCCGCCATCTTGGCGAAACGCATGTTCAACGCTACGGATACAACCATGTTCACGGTCATTATCGCCTTCATCCCAACGACATTCTTGGCTCATTGCTTTGGTGGTACGAATGCCCGCAGGTCCCGCTCGGTAAAACTTTTGTGCTGCTTCGTTGTTTGGATCAGTGGCATCCCATTTTTTAACTAGCTCTGCCATAGTCATGCCAGCAACATGGTTTACCGACAGATCCACTAAGCCAGCTTTGCCAAGCTCGCGAATTATTGCCATCATGCCACCAGCACGATGCACATCTTCAATATGGTATTGCGCGGTTGCAGGCGCTACTTTGCATAAGAAAGGTGTTTTACGAGATAACGCATCAATGTGCGACATATCAAAATCAACACCGGCTTCTTGCGCAGCGGCAAGTAAATGCAATACGGTATTTGACGAGCCACCCATAGCAATATCAACCACCATGGCATTCATAAACGCGGTTTTATTAGCGATAGCACGCGGCAAGACTTCTTTATTATCTTTTTGGTAATACTCACGGCATAAATCAACAATTCGTGCACCGGCTTCAACATACAGTTGTTTACGATCTTTATGAGTCGCAAGTGTAGTGCCGTTACCAGGTAGTGCGAGGCCAATTGCTTCTAATAAACAGTTCATTGAGTTGGCGGTAAACATGCCCGAACACGAGCCACAGGTAGGACACGCTGAGCGCTCTACTTGCTCTGAGTCAGCATCACTTACTGATTCATCTGCACCTTTTACCATGGCATCCACTAAATCTAGTTTGATATCAATATTAGCAAGCTTAGTTTTACCGGCTTCCATTGGGCCGCCAGACACAAAGATTACTGGAATGTCTAAACGAAGTGCCGCCAGCATCATCCCAGGGGTGATTTTGTCGCAGTTAGAAATACAGATCATTGCATCGGCGCAGTGACCATTTACCATGTATTCAACTGAGTCAGCAATTAAGTCGCGCGATGGTAATGAATACAGCATACCGCCGTGGCCCATGGCAATACCATCATCAATGGCAATAGTATTAAATTCTTTTGGCACACCACCCGCTTGAGTAATGGTTTCTGCCATAAGCTCACTGAGTTGGTTAAGGTGCACATGACCCGGTACAAATTGCGTGAATGAGTTTACAACCGCAATAATCGGTTTGCCAAAATCGCTATCTGTCATTCCTGTTGCACGCCATAATGCACGAGCACCTGCGCGCTTTCGACCTTCAGTTGTTGTTGCACTTCTTAATTTAGCCATAGTTACCTCAGTGTTTGCAGTTACTTTTAATATGTAACTGACATCCTCATTCTTAAATTTTTATTGCTAAGGGGAAAAGACCCAATAGCCCTGTTGATTTAGTTTTTACAGCAAACTACATTGCTTGCTGTTGTAAATTTTCTAGCGTTACTTGCTTAACGTCCACCAGCTTATTGAGCTGTGTGGTTAATAAGTGAATTGGCTTATCACTGTCGACCGTCATAGCCACATGGTAATGACCATCATCCATATTCAATTGAAAATGGGTTAAATCAAAACCACGATGACGAACTACACGCAAAAAGCGCTCAACGGCGATACTTTGATTTTTTAAAGCGACTGTTAAACTGTGTTTCATTTTCCACTCTCCGTCATCATTTCGTCATTCGCGGCACCCGGCGGTACTAGCGGCCAAACATTTTCTTTATCGTCGATACAGGCATGTACTATATAAGGACCTTTACTATTCACTAATGCTGTAATTGCATCATCAACTTGGTTAGCGTGGGTGATCGTTTGCCCAGCGATACCAAATACGGCAGCCAATTGCACAAAATCAGGGTTATCTGATAAATCAGTTTCAGAATAACGCCCTTCAAAAAATAACTCTTGCCATTGACGAACCATACCTAAACGTTGGTTATCTAAAATTAATATTTTTACCGGTAAATTGTTACGACGAATAGTGGCTAACTCTTGAATGTTCATCATGATTGAACCATCACCAGAAACAGTGATCACAAAATCATTTGGTCGAGCGACTTGCGCACCAATGGCCGCAGGTAAACCAAAGCCCATAGTGCCTGCGCCACCACTACTTAAATGGTTGCTTGGATGACTAAACTTCATATGTTGTGCCACCCACATTTGGTGCTGACCAACATCACAACACACAACGCCTGTACTTGGCATCCGCTGGCTTAGTTGGCTTAATAAATACGGGGCATATACTTTTTCGCCCGGATAGTCATAACGCCATGCATGTTCAATCATCATCTCTTTGGCATGATCACGCCATGCTTGTTCTGTTACAAAGCACTCTAATTGCGGCAATGAGGTTTTTAAATCAGCAACTAATGATGCTTTAACTGGTTTACGCTTACCAATTTCAGCAGCATCTATATCTAAATGGATCACTTTTGCTTTAGCCGCAAACTTGCCTAAATTGCCTGTTACACGGTCATCAAAGCGCGCACCGATACATACGAGTACATCACACTCTTGTACCGCTAAATTTGCAGCTTGGCCACCATGCATACCCAACATACCTAAGTTATATTCGTAATCAGGTAATACACTGCCCAATGCTTTTAGCGTTGAAACCGCAGGCATGTGAGTTTTTTCTAAAAATTGCATTAGTTGTACTTGCGCATCAGCCGCCTGTACACCGCCGCCAACATAGGCAACAGGCCGTTTGGCTTCGCTTAATAATTGGTTAGCAATAGCCACTTGCTTTAAATCTAACACCGGTAAGTAATCATCAGCCGCAAGCCAAGGATGAAAAGGCACTTGCGCCATTTGAATATCTTTTGGTATATCTACTAACACAGGGCCTGGACGACCTGATTGCGCTAAATGCATGGCTTCTTGCAGTATTTCGGCTAAATCTTCAGGACGTTCAACCATATAACTGTGCTTAGTGCAGGATAATGACATACCTAATACATCAATCTCTTGAAACGCATCAGAGCCAATGGCAGCAGTTGGTACTTGGCCTGTGATCGCAAGTAATGGTACTGAGTCCATCATCGCATCAGCAAGCGCGGTGATTAAGTTAGTAGCCCCAGGGCCTGAAGTCGCAAAACACACCCCAAGTTTACCCGTGCTACGAGCAAAACCAACAGCAGCAAAACCCGCACCTTGCTCATGACGAGTGAGATAATGTTTAACCGGCGCACCATACAGCGCATCGTAAATTGGCATGATTGCCCCTCCAGGGTAACCAAATACTTCTTTTACGCCGTGTTTGGCTAATAAATCAATTGTTAACTCTGCGCCTGTCATTAAATAATCCTCATTCCTCAGTGACATATCTATACTTAACTATTGCTAAACCCTGAAACTAAAAAGCCCCCCGACTGGTTAAGTGCGGGGGGCTTTTATAATGCTTTACGTATTTTTAAAGCACTAAGTAGCCCCCGCGGTAATAATAATCACCACGACGTTAATAAGGACTAGGTTTAGTGCGTTTGTAAGCATGTAATAAATACCAAAATTTGTTAATTTACGAAGGAATTGCAACTCCCCCGCTGTCTTTTTATATTAGTACCGCGATGGGAGTGCTAAGTCAACCTTAAAATCAATCTAAAAAAACACTCACCAATCAATTTTAAAGGCATAAAAATCCAATATATAAGCCTAAATAGATTAATTTTCCTAATATATGAAGCTATTGATATTTCATACCTCGTTATAACCAATTACTGGTTTGATTAATTTTTGACGAAATCACAATAAATCATTCTTTTTTAAATCACCTCATTCAGGAAATGACTAGTTACCCTTAAGTGTTTCTTAAGTCTTGGACTCTACCATGCAGGTATTAAATTATTATTATTGAGTTCTCAATTTATGTTGGTAAGCCAATTTCTCAGCACAGGTTTTAAAAAGCGCTTCTACATTACCTGTAGCGCCAATACTTTTATCATCGCATTAGCATGTTATTACTGCTTAATCATCAATATCCCTTTTATGCATGGTGCATTTAACGCAATCACCACATTGCCCTCTTTTTCGTGGTTATTTTTACTCTCAGTGCCGTTACTGTTGCTGTGCTTATTAATTATTTTCTTTTCATTCTTATCTAGTCGCTGGCTACTCAAACCAATTAATTACATATTATTGTTAAGCTCGTGCGCCGTTCTTTACGGCACTTTAAATTATGGAGTGGTATTTGACTATTCTATGATTCAAAACACCTTTGAAACTGACGGTCATGAAGCGGCAAGCTATCTTAACTTGCAATTTATTATATTCTTTTGTTTGTTCGCCTTACTGCCGCTATTGGTTTTAATCAAAACCAAGGTTCGCTTTAGTCTGGTTAGCAAAGAGCTGGTGAGTCGTTGTAAACTGCTACTGGGCTGCTTTGCCTTAATCGCCGTGATTGTATTGAGTTTTTATGCCGACTATGCCGCTACCGGACGTAACAATCAATTATTAAAGAAAGAGTTAATTCCATTCCAATATTTAAGCAGTGGCTATAAATATATTCGCGATCAATGGCTGGTCTCTGACGAACCATTTCAAATTTTAGACCCAGCACCAGTACTAAGTGCATCACAACACACTCAAGTAACCGTTATCGTGGTAGGTGAAACAGCACGTGCTGAAAACTTTGCTTACCAAGGCTATACACGCGATACCAACCGTTTCACTCGACCTTTCAAAGTAACGTACCTGAACAATGTAGCGTCCTGTGGAACCGCAACAGCGGTATCGGTCCCTTGTATGTTCTCACAACAAAACCAAGCTGAGTTCTCACGTAACGAAGCTGATAACCAGCAAAACATTCTCGACATAGCCCAAAGCGCTGGCGCTGATGTGTTGTGGGTTGATAATAACAGTGGCTGTAAAAATGTCTGTAATCGCGTTACCAACATTACCATCAAGGTAGATAACTCTGCACTTTGTGAACAACAGCATTGCTATGACGAAGCGTTACTAGCACCACTTAAACGTAAACTAGCTAATTTAAGCCAAGCTAATACGGTCATTGTATTGCATATGATGGGCTCTCATGGACCCACTTACTTTCAGCGCTACCCAGATCAATTTAAGCAATTCACACCAACATGCGACCGCAGTGATATACAAAACTGTAGCACTGAGCAGTTAGTTAGTACTTACGACAACACCATAGCGTATAGCGACTACGTAAATTCATTAATGTTAACCGAACTGAATAACTTACCTGACAATATTGATAAAACCTTTGTATATATTTCAGATCACGGTGAGTCGCTCGGCGAAAATGGCGCCTACTTACATGGCTTTCCGTATAGCTTTGCTCCTAGTGGCCAAACCCATGTCCCTATGTATATGTGGGCTGCCAAAGGCAACCAACGTATTACAGAAAGTTGCTTAAAGAGTGTTGATCAACAACAAGCTGCTTCTCACGACAATATATTCCATACATTAATAAGTCTAATAGGCATCAAAAGTAAAGCCTATGAACAGTCTTTAGATTTAGTAAGTAACTGTAAAGCAATTAATAAAAAAGTGAAAAACAATAATGAATAATTCGAAAACGGTACTCAAACGCCAAGGACTACTACGCCTTTTATTTACCTTACGCCATACTTTCAATGGCTTAAAATGGATGACGCGATTTGAAGCTGCATTTCAGCAAGAACTCGCGCTATTTTTATTACTTGGAGTGTTTGCGTGGCTGGCGAATATTCCCACCAGCGATAAACTTATTTTAATTGCCAGCTTGCTGTTTGTACTATTCGCCGAGTTAGTCAATACCGCGATTGAAGTGGTGGTTGATCGTATTGGTACAGAACATCATGAACTCTCTGGGCTGGCTAAAGATATTGCCTCTGCCAGTGTATTTATAGCAATGATGATTAGCACACTGGTTTGGTGGGCTATTTTATGGGCATAACTGATAAATTTAGTCTTGCGCAACTACAAAATAGACTCGGTCCATATTGGGTATTGCTAACATTTTTTAGTTTATCACTGACTATGTTAACTCTGGCTCGTTTTAGCTTAAGTGTATGGCAAGGTGAGCGAGTATTTAGCTCTCATGCTTGGCTAAATATTTTTGTTGGCGGCTTGCGCGTTGATACGGCTACCTTAAGTTATATTTTAATGCCGGCATTGTTGTTGATAATTATCAGCACATTAGTCTCTAAACAGCAGCTTATTCGTGGCATCATTAAATACTATTTATTGCTAATGACCGCGTTGCTGATCTTCTTTGAAGTGATCACTGCGACCTTTATTAGTGAATATGATTTGCGTCCAAACCGCTTATTTATTGAATACTTAATATACCCAAAAGAAGTCTCTCGAATGATTTTTGCGGGGTATAAAATAGAGGTATTCACCACTTTATTATTCTTGATCGTTGGGGTAAAACTGGCTACAAAAGTTTTTACCAGCCAATGGCGTAGCCACTGTCAGTTGCCAATCATAAAACACTCCTTATTGGTGATTAGCTTACTGTGCTTAACCGTTCTAGGTGCACGTAACTCACTAGGTCATCGACCGTTAAACCCTGCAATGGTGGCATTCTCAACTGATCATTTACTTAATGATCTTAGTCTTAACTCGTTGTATAGCGTAGCCTTTGCAATTAAACAACTCAGTAATGAAAAATCAAGCCAAGACTTTTATGGCTCCATGGCCGAAGAGGAATTATTAGCCTTAGTACGCGCGAGTATGCAAAATGAGCAAGCTGTTTTTAACGATGCCAGCGCACCAACCAAAACCTTTCATCAAGCGGCGTATCAAGGGAAGCCCAAAAACTTAGTTATCATTTTGCAAGAAAGTTTAGGAGCACGTTATGTGGGTACTTTAGGCGGCTTACCTTTAACCCCTAATATAGATAAACTTTCTCAGCGAGGTTGGGGGTTTGATAATCTATATGCCACGGGCACACGCTCAGTTCGCGGTATAGAAGCGGTTATTACTGGATTTACCCCCACCCCTTCTCGCGCAGTAGTAAAGCTTGATAAATCGCAACGTGATTTTTTTACCATTGCTGACTTTTTAAGCAAACAAGATTACCAAACCCAGTTTATTTACGGTGGTGAAAGCCACTTTGATAATATGCAAAGCTTCTTTTTGGGTAATGGTTTTCAACACATTGTAGATAGTAATGACTTTGCCAATATTGATTTTAATGGCTCATGGGGTGCATCGGATGAAGACTTATACAACCAAGCAGATATAGAACTCACCAAGTTACAGCAGCAAGGGCAGCCATTTTTTAGCTTAGTATTTTCCAGCTCTAACCATAGCCCGTATGAGTTCCCTGATAATAAAATTGCACTTTACGATAATGAAAAACAAACTCGCAATAATGCAGCAAAATATGCCGATTATGCGCTAGGCACCTTTATCGAAAAAGCAAAGCAATCAAGTTACTGGGACGATACCGTCTTTATAGTGATTGCTGATCATGACTCGCGCGTATCGGGGGCAAGTTTAGTACCGATTGATCACTTTCGTATTCCTGCGGTTATTTTTGGTAAAGGTATCAATGCCAAGCGTGATCATCAGTTGGCTAGCCAACTTGATATTCCGACGACATTATTATCATTGATTGGAGCCAGTGGTGAACATCCAATGATAGGTCGCGATCTTACGCAGCCAATCGCAGATAATAAACAACGCGCAATGATGCAATACGATAAAAACTTTGCCTACATAACCGGTAATAGTGGCCAAGGTAATAAGGTCGTAATTTTACAACCACAAAAACCAGCAACCACTTATATATACACACAAGATAAATTAGTGCCCACCAGCAACGACCCACAATTGGTGAAAAAAGCACTGGCACATGCCAATTTAGGTAATTTAGCCTATCAAAAGAGTTGGTATCATTAATCTATAAGCCTTGCTAAAGTAGCAAGGCGAACATGTTATTTAATTGAGTTAAGATCATGAAGATACTCGTAATCGAAGATTCTGAACCGCTTAGACGCAGCCTAGATGTCGGCCTTAATAATCTCGGTTTTACCGTGGACGGTACCGGTGATGGTTCACACGGTTTAAGCATGGCACTGTGTGGCGACTATGATTTAATCATTCTCGACTTAATGCTACCAAGTGTTGATGGCATGAGTATTCTCAAGGCACTGCGTAGCAGCTCGAGTCAAACTCGGGTATTAATTTTATCTGCTCGCTCTGAAGCACAAGACAAAATAAACGGCTTAATGAAAGGTGCTGATGATTATCTAACGAAACCGTTTTCGTTTGAAGAACTACATGCCAGAGTACTGGCGCTGTCTCGGCGAGGCCAATTACAAAACCAGCAAAACACACTCTGTGTAGGAGAATGCGTGTTAGATTTGAGCTTAAAAACACTGCATTATCAGCAGCAGCCTATAAACCTTACTCGCAACGAATATAAAATCATTGAGTGCTTATTTAGTGCCAAAGAACGGGTATTAGGCCTTGAGATGATCAGCGAAGCCGTGGTCGGCCAATTTGATATGCTGTCAAAAAATGCGCTAGAAGCGCATATTTCAGCGATCCGCAAAAAAGTACGGCTGCTCGGCGGCGAACTACCAATTAAAAATAAACGTGGATTTGGTTATGTCGCCTCTCAAAACTGAGCTGCCAAAAACTAAACGTCACTCTATCAAGCGTAAACTAGTCAATAATATTAGTGCCGTACTATCGATTATTCTGGTTACTATTTTTTTAACCGTCGATTTGAGTGTTGATTCTTGGGTTGAAAATCAATTTAATCAATCTTTAACTAATAAATCTAATTATTTAAAAACCTTAGTAAAAGATCATAATGGCAAACTAGAATTTGATTTTGCTGGCGAGTTTATGTCTGAATATGAGCAGGCCAATGCCAGCGAATTTTATCAGCTATGGCACGAACAACTGACGTTTGAAAAATCAGATTCATTGCAACTATATCAAAATATTGATTTACCCAATTTAGCTATCCCCATTAACGAATTTAAAATTATTGATTACACTCTGCCTAACGGTGAAGAGGGTCGCGCTATGATCAGCCACTTCATTGCCCAGCAAGAAAATGAAGCAGCGCGCGGCAGCGGTCATTTTAAGACCATGGTTTTAACTATCGCCGCTCCTATTTCATCATTAAATAAAGTATTACTGATCATTGATGTGGTTTTTATTCTGACCTGCATTATCGCAGTTTTTGGAGTACGTTATTTAGTCACTCGAATCGTTAACCGTGGCCTCTTTCCACTGAACAACTTAAATGAACAAATAAAATTACTCGATATCACTGGCGCCTCACAAACTATCAAAAGCGACTTTCAAGTAGAGGAAATTGAACCTATTCGTAATGAGCTGAATAAATTTATTACCACCAATCAACAGCTCTATCAAAATGAAAAACGCCTAACCAGCGACATCGCACATGAATTAAAAACACCAATTTCTGAGCTGATCAGCTTGTCGGAAGTGGCACTGCGTTACCCTGATGATGAGCGTATTAGCGCCACATATACCAGCGACATTTTGGCTATATCACAGCGTATGAAAACCATCGTCAATAACTTACTGCTATTACAACGCGCTGGTAGTAGCGCTGTAGAGCTCAATTTAGAAAGCGTTAATTTAAGTGACTTTATTACGCAATTAAGCAATGAACTGCAGTTTAAACATGCCGATATTGAGCAGCGCTTACAGCTAGATGTTGCAACTGAGCTGATGATCACCGCTGACCGATTTTGCCTGCATACCATTTTATCTAACTTGCTCGATAACGCATTGTTTTATGGGCTTAGCACCCAACCTATCAACTTACAGGTCGAACAAACTAAATATCACACCACAATCACGCTATGCAACGCTTTAGCTAAGCCTTTAAGTGAACAACAACTTGAGGCTATTTTTGATCCCCTTTACCAGCTTGATAGCTCACGAACGAATAACCAACGCCACGGCTTGGGGCTAGCGATAGTTAACAGTTTATGTAATCTCAATAACTTTACCATCAGCGCAAAAAACAAGCCAAACTCTCGCTTAGCATTAATTTTAACGTTACCCAATTAAGCGTATTGGTTTAATATGGATATATACCCAACCAATAAGGACAATTATGAACCTCACTCAGCGTATTAGCAGTTACTTTATTTTATCCCTTTTACTGTGTATTAGTTTTGCTAGCCACAGTGAACCTGGGTTGTGGCAAATAGAAAAAAATGGCGTTAAATCATATTTGTTTGGCACTGTGCATGTCGGTGATGCCACTATGAAAGGGCTACCTAAAAAAGTAACCGACGCGCTTGATGCCAGCGATCAAGTAATTGTTGAAGTCGATGTTAGTGCAATCAGCCCGATGGAAATGCAGCGCCGCTCTATGCCATTTATGATGCTAAAAAACGGTAATACTCTACAAAGCGAATTATCTGAGCAAAACTATAAAAAGCTTCAGCAATACTTCAGCAACAAATCAATTGATATAGCGATGTTTAATAACCTAGCTCCATGGGCCGTAATGGTTACTATGCTGCAAATGGAATTTCAAAATATTGGTTTTTCTGATCAATATGGCATTGATAAACAAGTGCTTGCCTATACAAAAGCGAACAATATACCGGTTGGCGAATTAGAAACGCTCGAATATCAAATGGAGATGTTTAATAATCTATCGTTGTTAAGTAACGAAATGATTGAAGAAACGTTTGAACAGCTTGCCGATGTTGAAACCTACTTTATAACCTTAGTTAATGCATGGAAAAATGGCGATATGGCCACCTTAACTAAGTACTACAATGAAAGCTTTGATGACAGCAACTACGGTGAGATCAGCGAACAAGTTATGCTGATTGAACGTAACAATAATTGGATAAAAGAGCTCACACCTCGCATTGGTAAAGAAAAACTATTTATCGCCGTAGGCGCCCTGCATTTGCCAGAACAACACGGTTTATTAAAGCAGTTTAAAAACCAAGGTTTTACAGTAACTCGCCTGTAATTACTCACGAAAAGACAACTCACCTGCTTGGCTAGTAATAGCCAAGCGGTTATAGGTATCAATGCAAAAGCGGCTATAATTTTTGACAAGCTTTTGCAAAAAACTCTTACTTAAAACGCTGTTATGGCATTTATTTAGCAATAAACTCACCACTTTATGCAAGTATTTTTTCAAATAATTCTATTGCACTATGGCTCTCTTCATCCGATCCCCATTGAGATGCCTCACCCCAAATAACTCCCCACTCATCAGACTAAATACTTATATCTGACAACCGTGACGATTTATCTGAATGTGTTACACATAAATAATTTCCATCAAATTCGATAGTGAAGCTATGCTTAGAAAAAGCAGATTCACATGCAGCTCTAAAATCAGCAGACTCTGGCGGTGAAAAAAACTCGATATGCTTCTTTGAGCTTCCCTGTTTATGAGACACTTTATATTCTTGCATATTATTGATGCCTCAAGCAGCTATGGTACATATTTCTGCCATAGCTGCTCAAATTCTTGTTTTGAGATACTTATTCCCTGAAATTCAACATCAGAGTTTATCTCCTCTAGTTGCGGCACTTCAGCAATACCGAGCATCGTATTTTCGGTGTGGGTTTCACCCGAAGCAAATCCAAGCTTTCCATTACGACAAAACTCAAGCTTGCGGAGTTCAAAATTATCATCACCAATTTCGGATACGAGACGAAACGGCTCATCTTCAAGGTCATGTATCCACTCGACATCAATGTATCTCATATTTATCTCCAATAGCGCCATCACCCGCTAATTAGCTGACCTCGGGTGATCACCCTGCTATATTTTTTATGTGTCTTGAGGGACATCATCCCAATCTAATTGTTTATCAAGACACCAGCTTAGCGCTCGACGGCGCTCCATGATTATGCTCATATTAAAATTATCATGGGGGTCATTATTAAGTTGGTAATGCCTACAACTCCACATAGCTCGATAATATACATCTCTCATTTTATATATTTCTTCAAACGAGCGGATTTTAATATCTTTCGTAAACTTTTCTGGGCCTTCTTCTTGCTGTAGATCCGGGCAGTAGTCGATCATATCGTCCGGTATTGGGTATGGAAAACTGAGGTCATCGAATTTATTCATAACCCAAATCAACGCCCAGAGTGACTCAAGATACCAATGTAAATTGATTTTATCTTGCTCACTTATGTTTTCTTGGGATTGTGTAAGAATAGTTTTCTCAACGTCTGACAAGTGTTCAGCTAGTTGGTTTTCATCGATATAGTTTTTTATGAAGTCAATTGGGGCGTTGAATGCAATATTGATCATTGCATTCATAATCAGTGCTCTATTTATGATCTCACTATCTGATCTCATCTGTGAGATATCATAGACAGGAAGCCAATCACAAATTTCCCCATCAAAACTTGAAACAATAGTTTCGCTTTCTTTTTTAATTGCTTGAGTATCCATAACCTCTCCCTAATTTTCCCTAAATATAACAAGCCTGTAAAATTGCTCGTTTTAAATTTATTGCCATTGATGTATCAACCATAGCTGAGCTCATATGTATTAGTGGCTAACTCAATATTCACCAGAAATAATTAATTCACTTTGCGATTTTACGACTATGAAAGCAACCGAGTTTTGCTTACTTTTGAAACCAACAGAACAAATAGCCATACTACCTAAGCCACATGTCACTTCAGGATATTGTTCGCTGATGGAAGTTTCACCTTCTTGGTTTGGCACTAGCTGCCAACCACTGTTTAAAAACTCACGTTTAACTACTTCATAGCTTTTTCCTTTATACTGAGAAAAATCTAATTCATCAGCATGCAAAACCGCATTACTGCTGAATATTAAAGCAAACAGGCATGCAAACTTAAATTTCAAATATACAGCCTAAACTTGTTAAGGGCTGACTTCGTAGCCATGTTCGGTTATCAGTAGTGATAGTAAGCCCTCTAATTGCACATCAGTTTTTGGGATAAACGTTACATCGCCTGCATCCGAATCGTGATCAAGCGTTAGTTCTTGGCCCAAAAAATTGTAAACTCGACTAAATACCCCAAAAGGTAGAAATACAGATTCATCTTTTAACTCACAGAATGAGTCTAATATGAGTTGTGCATTTTTATATGCAGCATACCCATTAGGATCGATGTCGTAGTCTGGTAATACCGATGCCCGCAAAAATCCTGACATTTTATATTTTCGTAATTTATTGCTCATAGGCTCTTAACGCGAAGCTTTTAATAAACAGTTCGAAATTTTTCATTGTAATTATCTTCATGCCCACGTCACGCAGTCAGTGTCAAATAATCACTTATTAGCTACCTAATCGAGATAAATAGTTTCTTGCACATTCACCGACGAAACGCCGGCCAGGATTAGTGCCAGCAATCCAGTCCTCAATGGGAAAAAGATCAAATAGGCCGACTTTCACAAGCGTTGGCACAGCAAGTTCTAGCTCTTTCTCTACTAGCTCTCGCTCGCCAGCATTATAAAGATTAATGTTATATAACATTGTTGCCACGGTTCCTGTCTGAACCCGACTCCCATCTTTTAAATGAACTGAAGGTAAAACCTCCCCGTCCTTAACTACTTTCTGATTTACAGTAGCCAGCTGTTCTGTATTTTCGACATTAGTTTTCATTCAGGATAACCCTATTTCAAGTAGTTAACGAACTTGTAGAATAACGCAATTTTATTTTTATTTATTTCTCAACCATAGCCGAGTTGCTATTTTGATTCAATCGTTTGCTGATTTTCTACTTTGATCGCTATTACCATAATTGATTTCAAAATGTGAATGACCGAAAATTCGTATTTTTCGAATTACTGACATTTACCTGTCGTTTGCCATTTAAATGTTCACAATCCCCTCATGTGATACTGGCTATGCTACAGCACCATGCCCCTGTGTAGATTATCAGTTGCAACTAAACTCTTTGCTAACAAGCCTATGCGATACTCAAGTGATTGACTTTACTCATTAAATAAAAAACATTCTGATATTAAAATGGGGTCTTAATCTCTTCTCATATACCGCTTTTAAATAACTGCCATTTGGACATTAACTTACTCTTTTTTGAGTTTATTTGCCTAACGTACTGGCTACTGCTGTACATAAGAATAGTTAAAAACCATAACGTTAAAGATGTATGGGGTAACGTCAGAATAAAGCGTTTCCCCCATATTCAACCGACGACATGTTCGGTTTAGTTAAGATCCGATATGATCCGCTTGAGAGCATCGAGTTCAACTTTATCATTTCGTTGTTCCCAAGCATTCATAATATCTGCAACAGCCAACCCATGTTCATCAGCCAATGCAGAGCGTAACGCCCAAGCCACTAGATGATTGGGGTTTTTCCAACCGTCATATAAATCATAAATATGATGATCTGATAAAAACACTTGTGATCCGCTACTGTTGGTCATCACAAACCAATCACCAACTGGGTCAGAGCCTAATGAAAATAACTCATCGTCACGTTCAAAGTCATCCAACTCTTCTCTGAAGTTAAAACCAATCATATCCTGTCTAAAAGGCCATAAAAACGGAAACTTGCCGCTCGAAACAAGCTGGAAATAGGCTTCAATCCAAGAATGCCATTGCGGTGAAATAATCGTTTTACATCGAGATACTACTTCCTCTTTTAATACAACCGGTGAAATATAGTCTAACTCTTTCAACGCTTTGCATTCTTCAAGAAACTGGACTGGAAAATAGTTATCGGGGATCGGATTAGTAATAATTTCGAGTAATTGTTCTTCGTTCACTTAATTTTCCTATTTAAATAATACAGATGGAGTCTCATCAATAACTGATGACACTAGTAATTAAAATACCTTGCATAGAGCACATAAAAAGCACATAGCAGATGGCCTCAGTAATAAATACTTTAACGTTTATAGCTGGGGGTTTCTAATTTAATTGGATGAGTGTTTTTTGAAATCCACTTAACAGCATATTGTTGCAGCTGAGTGGTCTCATCCATTAACAGCTCCATATCGGAAACTAGATTACTTAATGCAGCAATTTCTTTTTCTTCCAATGAATTGTGTGAAGCAATATGCTTAAGATAAGCATTGCACATTTGCCGGTATGCGCGATCCCAATTAACACCACCATTACCATACAGCTCATCAGTCACTCGCCCTGCGATACGAATAACTTCACCTTGTACGGTTAATGCTGCGCCTTTAGGCGGGACTAAATAATCCCAAAGGTTATCGTATGTTTGCTCCCAAGTATCACCAACTAACTCAATAGCTGACTGTCCGTCGTGAAGCAAACGCGTTGCCACAGGCGTTACACCATATAAGCGATACAAGTTATTTAAGGCGTGACTGTACTCATCTACACTATCTTTATTAAAGTCTTCTCGCATAAACTCGAACTTATCGCCAATAGCGGTCACCAATTCTTGCATTTTAGGCGTAATTTCTACGCCATAACGAACGAATAGCTCTGTCATATCAACCATACTGGGAATATCCAAATTGCCGCAGCGCTGCAAGCTGTATTCTAATGGTGTTAAGTCATATTCATTTTTAACGTTAATATCCGCACCGGCCGCAAGCAATACTGCCGCATTGTGGACGTTATGAAAGGTTACTGCGCTATGCAGTGGCGTATTGCCCGCTTTACTTTGAAAATTTACGTCCGCTCCCATTTGAATAAGAACGTCCAAGTTCGAGTGTATAGCGCCTGCTCTAAGGTGTAGCGGCGTATTGCCATAGGTATTTAAATAATGCAAATCCGCGCCACTATCAACAAGCCACTTTGACAACTCATCGGGACAATGACTAAACCCTAGTGCCGATACCTTACCGTAGCCGCTGTAAGCATCCAGCTCGCATTTGTCAAAAATAGTGATAAGAGTCGAGAGATTTTCTTTTTTGATCAGCTCATCAAAATTCTTGGGAAGTGTTTTTCTTTTTCGTGCCATGGTTACGTACTCTATCCTTTGTATATAACATATTCACTGTGCGCTAAGTGAACTGGGGGTCTATATTTTATATAATATCCCGAAGACTGATATGGCTTATTTTAGAGGCGCTATTATACAAAAATAATTTCCCTATAGATCGGTGTTTTTAACAGACAAACGGTAATTCCCCCATTTTTAATGGAGGCGAGCTGTAGAATCACTCGTTTTTAATTTATTGTTATTGATGGTTCAACCATAACCGAGTAGCTATTTTGCTCCCCCCTCATTTACTGCTCATTCATTACTCTTTGTGCAAAAAAATTAGTGAATTATTCACAATAAGGTTAAGAGGCCTGCACTTTAGAGGAAGTAAACGAATTTGTTTATTGATTTAGAATTGACCATCACTATATAAAAACAGTCAAAAAGAACACTATTGCCAGAGTTAAGGCTCATATGTGTTATGTGTTGCCACGCTCCGCTGTCAAAGATGAGCTTTCATCCAACCTCTCGAAGTCATATTTAACCTTAGATACGACAAACAAGTCACACTGAACAACTGCCGCATCATTTAAATTAAAAAGGACATAATTATGCCCTTTAGTTAAAGAGCTTTTATAAATAATCCCGTCATACCCTTTCGATTTAATAAACTCTGATATTATTTGCGTCGGCGCATATTCTGATTTGGAATTAGATTCCGTTACAGGCCAAGAAAAAGCAATATCCATCGCAGCCCACACAGCGTCAATTTTCTGCTCAATAGAAGGTTCGTCGATGTAAAAATATGGGTACTGCTCGGCCTCAGCAGTCTCCGAAAAATCTATCAACTTCATATCCTTTGTCAAATGCAATTTAGCGATTGTTACGGGTAATCCAGGCCAAGGCCTCACTTCGTGTACCGCAGTTTCTGCATCTGCTGCTACATATAAACAAGGGTTCCCTTTTAAGTTCGCTCTCCCCTCTGAGGGGCTATTGCTCAAGGGTTTCATTCGCTTGAATGAATAAGGAATACGCTTATCAACATGGAACTCTTGTTCTGCACTATCAGTAGCCTTTTCCTTATCGCATCCAGTTTGTGCACGCCATACCACAGAACCAGATTTCAAGGTTTTAATCCTGTCATTACAAGTGTCATTAATTGAATTTAGAAATTCACTCGACTCATGATCTAAAGTGTAGTGCAACTTAGAGCACGCTTTTTTAGAAAAGTCAGAATAGCTTAACCAAGATTTGAAGCTCATTCATACTCCTTAGTTTGTAGTAACACATAACACTTACAACAAGCAGTTTTGTGACGTTCTTCCACAAAATTATTCTACTACTAGCATCTAAATCAGGTGAATATTATATTCTTGGCCAGCAATTATCACCAAAATACCTGAATGCATGAATGCATGAGATGGTCTATCAATTTTGATAAATGTAACCTGAGCTGCTACTTCCATTGAGCTATCCTTGTCATATAAAAATTTAATCAAAGAGCACGTTCCTCTTTTATACAAAAGGCGCGTTCTCTTATTTACATTACTCATTAATAACAAATTATGTAACTGTTTGCTATCCATATACCCAAACCACCTCTTGATGCAGAATTATGCATTTATCTGGTGCTTAATATCAAGGCGTTACTTCGCAAGAGTGTCTGTTGGGTTTCGTTTTACTCAACCACAACCTACGGCGATAAACTTAACCCCGAGCTGCTCTGGTTTTTCCTAGCGCCTGGCCTCTAAAACCTAGAACCTTTTCCTTACCTAAAATCTGCCATATCTAAATAGTGCTCTATCCCGGTAATTTTATCTTTCGCATGATGATTGACATAAATCACTGTGCTACTGCCGGCAGCGCATATTTTTTCGATTAACAGTAAAACACGCTGCCGATTGGCTTCATCAAGCCCCAAACATGGCTCGTCTAAAATCAGTAATGTAGGGTGTTTTACCATAGCGCGGGCAATCAATAGCATGCGTTGGTCACCAAAAGACAGTTGTGTAAATGGGGTGTTTTTTAACTCACTCAAACCTAATAATGCTAACCATTGTATGGCGATATCAAGCTGAATTTGAGTTGGCTTTTGATACAAGCCAATGCTGTCGTAAAAGCCTGACACTATGGTATTGAGCGCCGAAATACTAACCCGATATTCCATATGCAAAGCATTCGAAATATAGCCAATATGCTGCTTAATTTGCCAAATACTCTCACCACTGCCGCGTTGATAGCCAAACACTTTAATATCATTGTTATAACACTGCGGATTATCGCCAGTGATTAAGTTAAGCAGGCAGGTTTTGCCGGAGCCGTTTTGACCACTGAGCTGCCAATGCTGTCGTGCTTTGATTGTCCAATTTAAGTGGCTAAAAATAACCTTGCCACTGTAACTGACCATAGCATTTCGCAATCTTACTAACTCAGGCTCATTAAACTCTGGGGCACTGTGTGCCACGTCTTTGCTAGGAATCGTTAAATCAGTTTGTTGTAGGTGTAATAATTTAAATAAATCATCGCGCTGCTTAAGGTCAGGAGTTGCTAGTTGCTGTTGTAATTCGCCATTTTTCACATAACCATAATGCGTAATAAATACGGGGATTTCATCTAACCGATTAACCACAAAGACCATGGTAATGCTGGCACTTAGTTCGATTAATACGCTACGTAATAGCTCAACGCTTTGTACATCCAAACCGTCAAACGGTTCATCAAGCACAATCAGTTCGGGCCGATTACTCAGTGCTTTAATTAACATTAGTTTACGTGTTTCCCCGGTTGAGAGTGCGCGCAAACGTTGCTTAAGCAATGTCTCAAAAGCAAACCCTGTAATTAACTGCTGGCATAGCTGTTGATCAAAACATTGGCTTGATTGCTGATAAATCAGCTCTGACACCAATTTAGGGCTAGTTTTACCATCGGTGATGTCGTCTTGATCAGCTAATAACTCAGCGGTAATCAATTGCTTTTGCAGATCTGAAGAGACTATTTCTGTACGCTTAAAATCACAACTTCGTGTACCACTGACAATATTAGCTTGATCGAGTAATACTGCTGTTATGGCTGATTTTCCTGCTCCGTTACCGCCAAGCAGCACCCAATGCTGAGCGCTCTCAACCTGCCAAGTTAGCTTACTTACGAGAAAACTTTCGCGTTCATTGGTACCAAGGTTAGCCGTCACATTATTGAGTTTAATTGACTGCACAGCGATCCTTTTTAGCTTTTAAATTAATTAGTTTGAAAATACATGACTTTTATTAGCATGGCTATAGAATAAAATTCACGCGGTTTAAACCTTTTTAAATCTGCTAACGTCTAATCTATAAAGCCATTAACAACGAGTAAAAATAATGAATACACTTAGTATCTCTAGTTTAGCCGTAATCTTATTAACCAGTAGTTTAGCTGCTCATGCTGAGCAAAAAATTGAACAGACCTTTGATGTCACTGCCAAGCAGGCATTGGCGATCAACGTGCCCGTTGGCAGCCTTGAACTTAGCACCCATCAAGGTAACCAAGTAACCGTGTCGATTGAGCTAAAAGCGAAAAATGATAATTGGTTTAGTGATGATGTTGCACTTGAAGATATCACTTTAAAAAATCAACAAAGTAGCGATAAGCTGAGCCTCTCGATTGATAATGACGATGTGCAACAAAGCTGGCTGGTAAGTATACCAACAACCATGGCGATAGATTTAGAGCTAGGTGTGGGCGATATTGAAGTAAACAATTTTGCTAACACTGCCAGCATCGATGTCGGTGTGGGCGCAGTACGGATCAGCAGTGCGTTAGCTGACTATCAAACGATCACCTTAGATAGCGGTGTTGGCGACACCAAAATAGCAGGCATGAAAAATGATGCTAAACATAGCCGTAAGCTGGTCACCTCAACTAGTAAATATAACGGTGACGGCCAATACCGCATTAACGTTAAAGTCGGTGTAGGTGATATAAAAATCAGCCACTAAAACTATCAGCCCTCGTTAAATACATTCATGAGGGCTTTTTTAATATCCGCAACCGAAAATGGTTTATAAACATGTACATTAGAGCCAAGTTCATAAGTTCGCTCTAAATCACTTGGCGCAGTGTTGGCGGTGATCACAATGATCGGAACCGTTGAATTTAATTCTTGGCGAATGATATCTATCGCTTGAAAGCCATCCATAACCGGCATGTTCAAATCCATAAAAATTACATTAAACTCACTCTCCGCGATTTTTTGTGTTGCTATTAAACCGTTTTCAGCCACTTCAACCGTGTAATTAAGCTCGGTTAAAATTCGCGATAAAATTGTCGCGTTTAATAAATTGTCTTCCACAATTAAGCAATGCAGTTGTGCGGGTAAGTTGCCTTGATTCGTTATTAGTGCAGCTTTAGATAATGGCAAACGGATCTTAATCTGTGCACCATGCGGTATGACATCTTTAAACTCAACGCCGCCTTGCATAGCACTGACAATATGTTGCACACGTGCCAAACCGGTTTGTAAGCCCTGAAAGTCATTGCTCTGTTCTATACTATGATGATTTAAATATGGATAGCATTGAGCAAAACCAACGCCGCTATCAGCGACCACTATTTTAATATGATCATCTTGGTAACTAACGGATATTGAAACCTGCCCAGTGCTAGTAAATTTAATGGCATTACTAAGTAGCTCGGTAATGATTTGCTGCAATCGTAAATGATCAAACTCTGTATAGCGATCTAACTCAGGACTGAGTTTTACTTCAAACTTTAACTGTTTGTTATCACAGGCAAACTGAAAAGGTGTAATAGCCGACTCAAGCGTGGTTATTAAATTACGCTTGATAAATTTTAACTGCCATTGCCCAGTATTAAACTGCTGTAGTTCATGTAACTCATCCAGCATACTTACAATCCTGCTGGCACAATATTTTGCTTGTTTTTGCAATGCTTGCTGAGATTCTGATAGCTGAAGTTGCTCAATCGAGTCTATCAGCCCTTGTAGCGGTGTTCTAAATTCATGACTTGCCCGTGCGATAAAGCGCTCTTTATAAGTGCTTATCTGCTCTGCTCGCAACTTTTGTTGTTGGTATTTATTAATCGCAGCGATAATTTGCAGCTCCATAGGCTGAAATATAAATTTCAGCTCAATGAATAGCAACACTAAAGTTAATAGCCAAAAAGCCAGCTCTAGGTTGGACAGCACTCGGGTTTTGAACTTTGCTTGTTGTTCAAATAGCGAGACTGCACCATCAAGCTCCTTGAGCAAGCGTTCAACCTCTGCAACTGTAAATCGCTTTTCTACTTTGCTTACACTAGGATCATTTAACAGTTGCTGCACTTTAGCCAAATACGCTAGCGACGTTTGCGCAAGATTAATCGGTGACGAAAAATAATAAGCAACCAACTCGTCGTCTAAATATAAATAATCGCCATTAGAATGCTGTTGCACTAAAAATTCATGCCCTGCTCTAAACTCTGCGCTCGCTTTAGCTAATACATTACGATGTAATTTAATATTGCTACCAATCTCAGTAACCATGGCATTACTATGCCAAGCGATTTTTTGTGACAACATCCGCTGCTTACCTGCAACATTGATAATATGAGCATCGTCTTTTTGCACAAAAAACATAAACTGAATAAGCAAAGCACTCGCGCTCGAGAGAATCGCTATCGCTAATAACGCCCAACGATAGCGCGACCGAATATTAGCAATAATTTGAATCATAATAGGCCCTATTATTTTTTAATAAGTGTAGACCAAAGGGGATAAAGTGACACTTTACGCAATGATATTATTAAAAAAATAAACCCCGCTTAAATGCGGGGTTTATCAGTTTTGGTTTAATAATTACCGATTTTCTAAACGATTATAATCAAACAAACCGTATTCAACACCACCGTATTGTTTGGCAACTTTGTGCAAAATATCACTGTATTGCCAAAATTGCGGATGTGTTCGGCGAATTGCAAACTGACTCTTTAATGCTCTGTAATCGGCTTCTATTTGCATCAATGGTAGTTGCTCGGCAAATGATGCAAGTTGTTGTGGATTATTCAAATACCAAATTGTTTCAGGGTAATCACCAATGAAACCAGGCACAATGGTGACGGTATCTTCTGCATAAGCGCGCTGCCCTTCCTCGTTCAATAAACTAGAAATATTATAATGGGCATTGTGATGGATCATGGTATACGCTTGATGCTCTGCAGCACCGTCTTTCACTAATATAAACGAGATTTGCGGCAGTAAATTAATTGCTTTTGCAGGCATATTATTTAACTGCTGTAACGGCTCTGGTACTTGTGTGTAATCAAAGCGCGGACTTAACACCGGTTTTAGCGTTTGTTTAATTAAGCCATATAACTCGTGTTGTTGATCCTGTGTTTTGTAGTCAATACCAGTTGGCTGACTAAACTCATCACCACTTTCAAAGAAATTAGTTAAACTCGGTGGTGCTTTACGATACCAGTTTGCTTTTAACTCTTTACGCTGAGGCTTAGGTAACAGTGCTAAAAAGTTTTGCTCGCCTTCTAGACGCAAAAAATCCATGTATAAACGAGTGATCAACTGATGGCCAACATTACCGTAGACATCAAACCCGGCAACTAATAAATAATGTATCCGCTCAAACAGTGCGTAATCTAATACCCACATGGTTTTTGGCTCTTGGCCAATAAAACCTTTAACCACAGTCGCACTATCAAAATGGCGGAAAATAGTCAGAGCAGCATTATCATTCACCTCGTCACCACGCCATAATAGGTCTGTGGTTAGATTTTCACCATTTTTGAACATGCTATTTGCCAACGTTGCCTTGGCTTTAAGGTAAGTATTCTGACGTTTGGCATATTTGACCCAGCTAGAAATAGGTAAAGCGTTGCTTTCTTCAGCCGCTGGCAATGCCAAGGCATCTTCATGTTGTAGCAGCATTTCACCCACTTCTGGCGTTGCCGCTTTAGCTGGATCAGCAAATGCCACCCAAAAATGATCATTAATAACATTTAACGCTATTTGACCACGACAAACAGGCCCTTTAATAAAGCCCATAATGATTAATTCAGCTTCATCTAACATAAATTGATATTTAGATTTAACCGGCATGGCGGCAAACACTTTAAATGGGTTGGATGCTATTTCTGGCAAGTAACTTGGCATGCTGTCAACGTGATAATCTGGCGCAATAAACTGGCTGTACAAGCGCGCTAATTTACTGTCATTCAGTGCCAGTGGTAAATGAGTTTTTGCCAAAATAGTCGAACGGTCATGCATTAAGCGATAATACACACGTTCCACTTTAGGATCATCGTAAGGGCGGCGGGTATTTATTAACTCAATGTCCTGCCCTGGTGGTGTACTCGAACGCACCAATTTAAAAAAGCTTTTTTCATCATCTTGAGCAAAATAAATATGCGCTAAATACCAATGTTCAAACACATAACGTGCTGTTAATTGATACTTTAAACCGTCTTGATTTAAAAAGCTCTCCCAGCGTTGTGCTTGAGCTAAAGCAGCTGTGCTTGGCGGTTTAATATGCGCCATTTTACCGCCCTCTTTAAGCCACTTTTCAAGGTGCTTAAATTCAGTACGCGAAATACCAGGTAATCCATATGGCATCCCGGAATGAGGTAGGCTGTTGGCAAGGCTGTCAAATTCTCCTATAGTGGCGCAGCTTTGCGAGCGATCTAAAGAAAAATCAAACTCATCACCTAAGATCTCATCATTTGGTAGCGGTGAGCTCATTTTTAACACTAAACTGTTGTACAACACGCTACCGGCAAGATTTGCTTGCTCTGTTTGCGCTCGTTCATTCAATACTGGGGTAAAGTCTTTATCACGCCACTGGCTAGTATTCGTTGCATCAAAAAGTAAGCGGCTGGGAGTCGATGCTAATAAACGAGTACCATTGTAAACACGTTCCTTACTTAGGCCGCGGTCAATTCCTTCTGGAGATGAAAGTTTCAGTTGGCATGGTGCATCATAGCAGCCATGACAAACCACACAACGACTCTCGAGCACAGGTTGTACATGCTGTAAAAACTCAGCACCGCTACCTGAGTTATGTTCAACCATACGCTGCTGTGTTTGCTCTGGCCCGAATAGCTCATTGTAATGAGCGGCACCTAAATAAGCGCAGCCACTGAGCACAACAATTAGTGCACTCAGCAAAAAAGACTTTCTCATCGAATTATTCGTCCTCATCGCCCAAGTCAAACGTCGGCATCATATCCATTTGTGGGGACACAAATGTTTGCTCTGATTGGGTATCGAGTACTGCGCTCAATAATGGTCCACGCGTTAAAGTTAGCTGTGCTTGATGTGCATTGCTTGCTAAGTCTGCAAACGCCGGGTTATGGGCTTCTACAATATAATCTGAAATAGTAATAGCAATGCTGCTATCCGGTGCTGGATTTTGACAAAGCTGGGTCAGTAAGTCGTCATCTAAAAGTACGCTTATTGAGAGATCAGGGGTCGATAAATCTCGCTCATTTAAGGTCTCATCAAAAAGAAATAACGGAAGTGTTAAACTACTATCTTGCTCTAATTCCATGTGCTGCTCTCAAATACTAAAATCGTTAATATGACAGTATTATAGCAAAAATTAATTAAATTTAGCTAAACTGACTGCTGATTTACAGCCTGTTTAGCTATTAAAGATAACCTACATTAAATATTATTTACCAAGGTAGGGTTTCACCATTTGAATGCCAAAAACCACCACTATTGCTTAGGTTTAGTTCATCAATACGTTGTGCTAAAAGCTCTGCAGATAATTCAGGCGAAATGTCTCCGGCATAATTAACCATTTGTGTTTGCACAAAGCCCGGATGAAATAAACCAACCGCAATTTTTTTGCTTTTTAGCTCATGAGCTAAACTGACTGATGCCGCGTTAAGTGCAGCCTTTGACATACGATAACCAATATAACCACCTGAGTCATTATCAGCAATCGACCCTAAGCGACTGCTGATCATGGCAACTTTAGCGTCAATACCTAAGCAGTGTATTAACGCATGGGTAACTCGAATTGGTGCTACAGCATTGATGGCTATCTGTTGATTAATGGTATCAAAATCCATCTCTGCCATACTTTCATTATGGAAAATACCGGCATTGTTAATAAGCAGATCTATCTTATGCCCATGTAACTGGTTTTCAAGTGTTTCGATATCTGCTGCATTGGCAACATCGATATTGCTGATCACTGTCACATCTAATTCTTTAAGTTCATCGCTTGGAGTACGCACCACGGCCGTAACCTGGTAACCCTTTGCTAAATATTGCTGACATAAATTAAGGCCGATGCCACGATTAGCGCCTGTAATTACCACATGCTTTGTCATACTTTTACTCCCATTCTATATACACTCTATAACTGAGAGCTTGGGGCAAACAAAAATAAAAAAAGCACCTAAGTGCTTTTTTAGTTAATTAAATTAAGCATAACTAGTTACATTTCACATCATTCATAGCGGAGGTCATAATTGAAAACACTGCGCCTTGTGGATCGGTGATCACACTAAAGCGGCCCACCTCGGGAATATCGGTTGGTGCCACACACACTTCACCGCCAAGTTGCTGAGCCGTTGCGACATAGTTATCACAATCATCGACAGCAAAATAAATCATCCAGTGAGCAGGAATTTCTGCAGGCCATTCATCGGTCATCTCAATCATCCCTGCAACGGGTTGGTCAGCAACAGTGAATAATGTGTAGCTCATTCCTTGCATAGGTTTTTCAACGCTCTGCCAACCCAATAACTGGCAATAAAACTCACGGCTTGCAGCACTGTTGCGGGTTGCCAGTTCATGCCAATAGGGAGTATTAAGTTCACCTAAACGTTTGCAACCTTTATGCTGATTACCTTGCCATAAGGCAAATAATGCACCACCAGGCTCATTTAGCAACACCATGCGACCCGCGTCCATTACATCATGAGGACCGGCGATAATATCAGCACCTAATTGTTTGGCTTTTTCAGCTACTTCATCAATATTATCTACTGCAATATAGGCTAACCAATGACTTGATGTCGCTGCGTTTTTTTGTTCGTTCGGCATTTGATACATGGCAGCAATATCATCACCTTGCTTTTGTAACATAGTGTAATAAAGACCATCACCAATGGGTTGATCATCAGCCCCCCAAGCAAATAACTCAGTGTAAAAAGCTTTGCCGCTTTTCCAGTTAGATGTACATAACTCTGACCAACAGAAAACCCCGTGGGGGTGATTACTTTGTGTGTCACTCACGATTCAATCTCCTTAAATAGTACATCTACTAAAGTTAAAAGAGGAAAGCCATTTTAGCCAATTTTATTTGTATCGTAAGGTGATCTTTATAGCAAAACAAACAACGAATGATTTGAACCCGGCCTAAATACAGCTGCGATAGTGTAATATCACTTATTACGGTTAAACGAATCGATACTTTTGCGGGCACTGGCCACATGCTAATTTATAAAGCTGAAATTTGGCCTTTTAACATCCAAATCGAGACTTTAAAAGAGCATTCACCGGCCCTTTTTAGTGGCTGTGCCCACCACCAAGCGCTTTACCATTAGCATCATAAAAGCCAGACGCACCATGCTCGATAAATCCTAAGTTAATCATTTTGGCTAAAAATGGGTCGCCTTCGTTATCACCAATATCTGCATAGTCAGTCGTTTGATAAGCATCCCACAGGGCAAATTGCTGCTGTATCTGAGCTTTTTTAAAGTCCACAGTGCCCAACGTTAATGTTTGAGTAAGTTGCGGTTTAGCAATACTCATTGCGCTTACCAGCTTTTGATTTACCAACCATGCAAGCTCAATCGTAGTATCACCTTGCACTAATTGATAATGCTGTATTTTATCGCAGCCATCACCTTGCTCATCGGTTAAAGTCATCTTGGCAATAAAATCATCACTCACTAATTGGTATTTAGTACTCCAATCTTGCTGACCTTGCACATCTGAAGGTTGATATTCAATACCACGCTGCGGTGTTTGAAAGTAACGAATTGGCCGAATTTGCTGATTACTCAACTGTTGCCACACTTCAACTAATTCAAGGCCTTGCTCTGCAACCTGATGGGGTGTTCGCCATAATGTAAACTGTTGAGATTCAGCCACAGCTTTGCCCGCAACTTGCTTACCAACCTGATAGCTTGCTTGCACATATTGACTGTCCAACGCACACTGCGTGGCACTGGCCAATGGACTTATTAACGCTAAAGATAGGATAATTTTTTTCACTGGATTCTCTTTTCGATTTAATACCGTGGGTCACTGTAATGTGTTTATTTTGCAGATTAATGACAAAGAGCAACTCAGTTTTGGGTTGCTCTTTAGTAAAGCGTATTACATGACAATTACTTAATTTGTAACTTTAGCATCCGCTTGTTTTACTAAGTCAGCTGCATAATCCATCACGTGAAAAATAAAGCTCTGCTCGTTAGTACCTGTTACCAAATGCGCACCAGGGCCAATTGCATAAACACCAACATCTTCACCAGCATGAGTTTCAGATGACAGCGGCACAAGTGCTTCTTGGTGGAAACCTGGACTTTGCGTATCCACATCGGTTAAATCAACACGACCGGTTACTGGGGCAAAGTCGTAACCTACTTCAGCATCCGTTTCCTGACCTAAATCTCTAAAGCCGCCACCATTAGCATAACCTACGGTGGTGTATGGCATATTATCGGCAGCAAGTGTTGGCTCGGTTTCACCCACGGCAACCACTTTACCTAAAATTGGATTACCGCGTTTTGGGTAGCCTGCGATAGTAAATACATGGCTGTGATCGGCAGTAACAATAATCAGCGTATCTTCAATGCTGGTTTTATCAAGCGCCACTTGCACCGCTTTTGATAACTCAATGGTATCACTTAAAGCGTTATAGGCATTGCCCGCATGGTGAGCATGGTCAATTCGTCCAGCTTCAACCGTCAAGAAAAAGCCTTTCTCGTTGTTATCCAATACATCCAGTGCTTTTGCTGTCATCTCTGATAACGATGGTTCACCCGCAATATCATTGCCACGGTCAGCTTCGTATTGCATGTGAGATTCATTAAACAAGCCAAAAATATGTTTAGTATTAGTCACATCAATCGCATTAAAACCTGCTTGATCCATTACGTATTGACCATTTGGATACTGAGCTTGCCATTCAGCAGTTAAATCACGGCCATCAGTACGATCGCCTTCTACCGAGCTTACTGCATCAGCTGAATTATATGCTGCGTCTTTTGGTAAGAAATGACGACGACCGCCACCCATTACCACTTCAAGACCATCAACATCGATCCCAGCAAAACGCGCTTCTAAGTTCTTTTCAAAGTTAACCAGTTGCGATGCAATATCTTCACAATTAGCCGCTTCCGACTCAGGCATATCTGAAACATCTTCCCAATTGCGGTTTGCCGCTTTTGCATACGTTGCAGCTGGTGTGGCATGGGTAATACGTGCCGTTGAAATAAGTCCCGTTGATTTACCTGCAATTTCCGCAAGCTCTAATGACGTTACTAATTCATGGCCTTTACCTGACAAACAATTACCATTAACCACTGCTTCATCAATACCAATAACACCGACATCAGTTTTTACGCCTGATGCCATTGCTGTCATCGTACCGGCAGAATCAGGTGTTTGTGCATCAACATTATAAGTTTTAGCAAACCCTGAAAACGGTAGTGTTTCAAAGCTTAACTGATGTTCTTCACCCATTTTGCCCTGTAACTGACCCGCTAAAATACGCGCAGCTGTTACTGTTGAAATCCCCATACCGTCGCCAACAAACAAAATGACGTTTTTCGCTTTGCCAGACTCTTTAACAATATTAGCAATATTATCTTGGCTACTAGCTAATTTAGTGTGTGCTTCTTTATACCAAGTATTGGTAGTAAGCGGCGCTAACTGTTGTGGATTCAATGAAGTTTCAGCATCGTTACACACTACAGTGGTTGTAGTTACTTCATCTGCATCCAGCTCACCATTTTGATTGCTGTCGTCACCTGTTAGGGTCTCAATGCCACCATTGATACATTGCTCAGAGCCAACTGCAAGCGTATTTTTAACCGTCATTGACTCAATTTTATCGTCATCATCAGAGCAACCCGCTAACGCAACAACCACAGCAAGAGATATTAAGTTAAGTTTTTTCATTGTAATCACCATTATTCTTCTATTAGTTCGAGCGCTTGACTGATAATGTGGAAAATAACATTTTGCTCCACAACGCCTTGTGCCAACTGTGCCCCAGGGCCCTTAGCATGCAATGAAATATCCTCACCTGCATGAGTTTCCGAGCTAAGTGGGACTGCTGCTTCTTGATGAAAGCCCGGTGTTAAGGTATCAACACCACTTAATTCAACACGCCCAGCAACGGCTGCGGCTAAATATGAAGCGTCTGCATCTGTTTCATCACCTAAATCTCTAAAGCCCAAGCCATTTGCGTAACCGACTGTGGTATAAGGCATACCGTCAGCTGCAAGGGTTGGAGTATCGCGACCTACTGCTACAACTTGACCCAAAATTGGGTTACCGCGTTTTGGATAGCCAGCAATGGTAAATACATGGCTGTGATCCGCAGTGACTAAAATAAGTGTTTCATTTGGATCGGTATTTTCTACTGCTGCTTTTACCGCATTGGCAAATTCAATTGTGTCATTTAATGCGTTGTAAGCATTACCGGCATGGTGGGCGTGATCGATACGACCCGATTCTACCGTTAGGAAAAACCCTTTTTCATTATTCTTTAAGATATCAATCGCTTTAGTCGTCATTTGCGTTAATGAAGGCTCACCTGCAATATCATTACTGCGATCCGCTTCATATTGCATATGCGATTCATTAAATAATCCAAATACGCGTTTGGTATCGCCATTTATTGCGTCAAAGCCGGCCTGATCAGTAATGTATTTACCATCGCTATACATTTGCTGCCATTGCGCTGTTAAATCACGTTCATCAGTACGATCACCTTCGACTGCACTCATAGCATCATTAGAGTTAAATGCAGCATCTTTTGGTAAGAAATGACGACGGCCGCCACCCATCACCACTTCTAGACCATCAACATCAACACCCGCAAAGCGCGCTTCAAGATTTTTTTCGAAATTAACTAATTGCGACGCAATATCTTCACAACCTGCAGTGACTGCATCTGCAGGCATGTCGGAAATGTCTTCCCAATTACGATCAGCTGATTTTGCATACGTTGCAGCTGGCGTTGCGTGGGTGATCCGTGCAGTAGAAATAATACCTGTGGCTAGGCCTTTAATTTCTGCAAGCTCTGTAGCTGTAATTAATTCATTACCTGCTACAGTTGCACATTTGCCACGTTCAATGTCTTCGTTAACACCAATAACACCAACATCCGTTTTAACACCTGAGATAATAGCCGTCATGGTGCCTGCTGAATCCGGTGTTTGCGCATCGACGTTATACGTTTTTATTTGTGCCGAATACGGAAATTCTTCAAAGCTCAAAAAGCCCTCTTCTCCTAAAGCGCCTTGTTTTTGGCCTGCAAGGATACGTGCTGCGGTGAGGGTTGATATACCCATGCCATCACCAACAAATAGAATTACGTTCTTTGCTTTAGTGGCTGGTGTTGCATTAGCCATCGTTTCTTTAGAGGTTAATTTAGCCTGTGCAGCGCTATACCAATCACTTTTCATTTGGTTATCAGGTAACACACCTGCATTAGCACCCGCTGACAACGCCAGTGTTAAACCAATTGCAGTCGCAATTTTATTAATTTTCATTTTTAAGTTCCATTGATACGATTTGGTCAAGAATGTCTGTAGTAATGAGAGCATAATATTAGGTAGGTTTTGTTACTTAAAAAGTGACTTTATGTTACATAAAAATTAAAAGTTACATTGTTTTTATTTGTTATATCATAACGTTATGATGGGTAAGCGGTAAGCGGTAAGCGGTAAGCGGTAAGCGGTAAGCGG
>NZ_JACJDT010000079.1:0-7096 GCF_014163675.1 Pseudoalteromonas sp. SR44-5 | reverse complement strand
TACCAATCGTGTTAAGTTACTGACCATTTATAGCGACAGATAAATACAGTGATAACAAGGCGTAAATTTTGACATGTAGTTGTTCTACTTGAAAAAATTATAACGCAGTTAGCGCTTTATTTAGCGCGCTAGAATGATTAAATATTTAAGTCGATTGGTATTAAAATTAGCATCACCTCAAGTATAGCGCTGTAGCGCACAGACGAAAAACGACGGTTAGTCCAAGTTATCAATAACTATTACGTTCTTTGATATATGGATTTATCCATTGGAGGCCTGAGTGACTGCAACGTGCACGTCAGTAGGCCTGTTGTTTGGCGAAACACTCAATATTGCTGATAAAGCGATATTGAGTGTTTATTTTCCAGTGATGGGGTGGAGAGTTTTGGTCTGATGGTTATTTTGCAAATACGGTAGGAAAACATGGTGACGGATCAATGATAAGAAAGTATGTGAAAAACTAAGGAAATAATTATGACCAACTCCATTTGGATCATCAGTTAGCTATGTTCTAACCAAATACCCCGCTCACGAAGTGAGTACTGCGTTAGCAGAAGGGCTTGCCCGGGGATGTTTATTAAATTGTTAGTCAGTCCATAGTTACAATAGTAGGGGCTACCTCAGTAAACTATAGGCCGCAGGTAAACTAGTTATTACTTTCTTTGTTATGTTCTTCACGTACAGCTTGTAATTCGTCAACGAGCTGTTGGGCTTTTTGCTTGGTTTTCTCTGTTAATTCACCTGCTGCTTCTTTACTTTCAATCCAGGCATCAAGGGCAACTTCTTTGCCATCATCATACATATCAAGACCAAGTTTTTTACTTTCTTGTAGTAGCTCATCAAGTGAATCACCTTTAAATTGATTGCTGGTTTCTTTTACGTCATCCCATGCATCATTAAGTGCTTTTTTAACCTCAGTTTTAGCTTCTGCGGCATCTTTTTTTGCTTCGCTGGCATCTTCACAACCGGTTAGTGCTACACAGCCTAATAAAACTAAACTTGCTAATTTGTTCATATTTGTTCCTTTGTATAATAATGATGTCCCGAGGAATATTTCCTCTGGTACAGTATTGATGGCAATCTTAAAACAAGCAATATACAGGCTCGAAAATGAATATACCTCGAACAGCACGACTTAATTTTAAATTAATGGATGAAAATGACAGTGCGCTACTGTTTGAACTCGATAACGACCCACAGGTTATGGAGTACCTTACTCGTGGCAAGACGACGACCATAAGTACCATCAAAGACGTTTTTATTCCGCGCATGCAAGCCTACCGCAATCCACAACAGGGCTGGGGGCTTTGGCAAGTTAACCTTAATGATAATGACAGTTTTATTGGTTGGATATTAATTCGGCCAATGGGTTTTTTTACTGCAAAGCCTGATTTTAGTGATATTGAAATTGGCTGGCGCTTTAAACGTACAAGTTGGGGTAAAGGTTACGCCAGTGAAGCCGCGCAAGCCGTTGCCGATGTGATCACCGCCAATGTTGAGATCAAGGCACTTAGCGCCACTGCACTAAAAGACAATAACGGCTCGATTAAAGTGATGGAAAAGCTGGGTCTGCAGTTTATTGAACACTATACCTATAGCGACGAGTTCGGCGAGTTACCAGCCGTGTTATATCGAAAATTTGTGTAAAGTTATTCATTGTAGTTTGACCCTTGTTAACTGAATGTGTATTAATGGGGTTAATAAAATAATCAAAAAATAAAATCAACAAGGAATTAAATATGTTTGCTGGTGTAAAACATTTACTGATTTTTAGTGTCGTTGTAATGCAGTTACACATAACTGCATTGGCAGCTAGTGGAAAAACAGCCCAAGCGGCAGTGGCTATGCCCGATAGTTACAGTAGTGACGTAGCAAGAGCCATTTTGGAGCTGGGCGGTAACGCGGTTGATGCAGCCATTGCTGCGCAATTTGTATTAGCCGTTACTTTGCCTGAAGCGGGAAACATTGGCGGTGGTGGTTTTATGCTGATCCAAAAAGACGGGCAAGGCGACTTTATAGATTACCGCGAAACAGCTCCAATTGCCGCCCATCGCGATATGTATTTGGATGACAAAGGTAATGTGGTTGCAAATAAATCGATATACGGCATTTACGCCAGTGGTGTACCCGGTAGTGTGGCGGGTATGTGGCTTGCTCATCAAAAACACGGCACACTTGATTGGAAAATCCTTGTTGAGCCTGCAGTAACGTTAGCCGAACAGGGTTTTATTGTTCACCCGAAATTAGCCAGCAGTATTGAGCGCTACATTGCCCGCATGGCTAAAAAAGACGTAACAATTAACTTTGCTGATTATTTTGCCAGCGCTAAAGCTAATCAAAACTTTAAGCAACCTGAGCTTGCAACCACGTTAAAACGTATTCGCGAGCAAGGTAAGGCAGGATTTTATGAAGGAGAAACGGCTAAAATCATTGCCGATTTTATGGCTGAACATGGCGGGATCATTACGCAAGCGGATTTAAAAGCCTATCAAGCAAAATCACGTACCCCAATGAAAGCAGCTTGGAACGGTTACCAAGTACTTACATCACCACCACCAAGCTCCGGCGGTATTGCAATAATACAATGGTTAAAAATGTACGAGCTGACTAAACCCAAAGCAGGGCTTGAGCACAACTCCACAGCATATATTCATTTATTAGCAGAAATTGGCAAACGCGTATTTGCTGATAGAGCAGAGTACTTAGGTGATCCAGACTTTTTTGATGTGCCAAAGAGCGAACTAATCGCCATGGATTATCTTAAAAAGCGCAGTAGCAGCATCACACTCGATAAAATATCGACGACTGAAAACATTAAACCTGGGTTATATGAAAGCGAACAAACCACGCATTTTTCTATAGTTGATAAATGGGGTAATGCAGTATCGAATACCACCACCATTAATTTAGGTTATGGCAGTGGTGTAGTCGTTGCTGGCGCGGGCTTTTTGCTTAACGATGAAATGGATGACTTTAGTGCCAAACCAGGGGTGATGAATGTATTTGGCGCGCTCGGTGGTAAAGCCAATGAAATCCAGCCGCATAAGCGTATGCTTAGCTCAATGACGCCAACTATCTTACTCAAAGGCAATAAAGTTAAAATGGTCACCGGCTCACCGGGCGGCACCACCATAATAAGCTCGGTGTACGAATCTATTTTAAATGCGGTTGAATTTAATATGAGCGCCGATGAAGTGGTAAATAGCCCGCGTTTTCATCATCAACTTTGGCCTAAAAATGTCATACGTCATCATGCAGGTTTAGATGCAAACGTTGTTAAAGCACTAGAGAAAATGGGCTACACCTTAGACGAGCGCCATTTTGGTGATATGCATGTGATCATCGAACGTGATGGCAAACTAGATGCCGGCTCAGAAGCGTCAGGGCGCGGTAAGGCGATGGTGTTTTGATCGCAGCTTTAAGCGGTAAGTCATAAGTTGTAAGATTGCTTGGTGTTAAATTAAGCGATTGTAGTTGGGGTGAGGGTAACGAAGCCCAATTACAAAAAGGTTTCAGGGGCTAGGTAACTAGGTGCTAGGGGAGTGTGTTGTAGGCGCGAGTTTATCTCGGGCAGTACGCAGTTTAATGAAATTGGCTGTCAGCGAACGACTCGCCATAGCATTTGGTATCACCAGCACCAAAAGTAGGCGCTTGGCAGCGAAGGCCCTTGTCGAAGCTAAAAAACAAAAGGAATTAACATTGCGCTAGGCAATGACTATTTAGCTTCACAAGGTTAAGCGTCATTGAGATCTTTGGATCAATATTCATTACGGGAGATGAACCGCCCATAGCACTTCCTGTTAATAAAAGTGCATGATGGGTGGTGTGGGGGCTGGAGGTTAGAGACCTCCGGCTACCCGATTATTTTTTATGGCACTGCAAAGTTTACTGCGTGGACATTGGTTAAATTAATTTGTTGTTTTGCATGCCACAGATCGTAGTTATCTTGCATTGCTAACCAACTCTCAGGAGTTCTGCCAATGGCTTTAGATAAGCGAAGTGCCATTTCTGGTGAGATTGCACTTTGACCTTTTAGAACTCTATTTAATGTAGACGATGCTACATCTAGTTGTTTAGCTAAATAACGGCAACTAAAGCCTGCAGGCTCTAGGTAAACGTCATAGATAAACTCTCCTGGGTGTGGTGGATTATGCATAGTCATTAGTGATAGTCCTCATAATTGAGAATGTATGCATTACCATCGATAAACTCAAAAGTAATGCGCCAGTTACCATTTACAGTAATAGACCAAATCCCGTCACGATCCCCTTTGAGAGGGTGCAATTTAAAACCGGGTAAATTGATATCATCAATTTCTTGTGCGGTATCTATTGCTGCAAGTTGCATGCGCAATTTGCGTTGATGTTTGGCCTGAATTCCAGCAACACTTCCTGTTTGGAAGTATTTCTTGAGGCCTTTATGTTTGAAAGATTTAATCATGGCACAAGTATAGCGCGATGCGCATCACTCGTCGATAAAAATATCGCCCAATTAAGCGGATGAAAACAGTGGGCTAAAATGTGGAACGAAGCGAAACTAACTGTTTTTTGTTCTTGTTTAACAGCTTGTTATACGTTTTATACAAATCGTGCAAGCATTCATTTTCTATGTCGTTAAGCAGTGTGTCACCGTGCGTTAACTTTAGGTTGTTAGAGTCACCTGTATCAAAAATTGACCTGACACCATCGAGTACACAAAGGAAACCAAAAACAGATTCATTTACAGCATCAGATATAATACTTTTTACCATATCTTTATCCGAGTCACTTAAGGAATTAAACCAAGCCTCCTGAAACGTATAACGAGCTTGTAGAATAACCCGTTTTTAATTTATTTTTATTGATGCATTAACCATAGCCGAGTTCCTATTCTGATTCAATCGACAACTGACTTTTACGTAAAATATAAAAAGAGCATTTGCTGTTGCTTTAATGGGCGTTTTGGAATGTATGACAGGTGTTTAAGTGGCTTATTTGATGAGGTAGCAGCTTACCTTTATTAATGCATCGTGTTTTACGCATGCTAATATTAGCCTTTAAGATAATCCTCATTTACTTCTCATTCTCTGCTCTTTGTGCAAAAAATCTTTTATTGAATTATTCATAAAGAGGTTCAGAGACGCTGCGCATTAGAGTAATAGATTAGCTTCATCTACTCGATGCCTCGTAAAACATAACGCTTTGCCAATGGGCAAATGCGAACGTTGTTGGGCGAAGCCCAGTGAGTATTTGTCCCAGCCGCGTTGTTTGCGGCGATTTTGGGCAACTTGTTAAGCCTCATTTTCTAACAAGTTCCTTAATGCTTTTTACAACCAAATCACGGTCTGCGATGTGCAGATGATGCTTTTCTGATTCCGAATAGATAATTCGGCTATTTGTAGATAAACTTTTAAAGTAACTCTCTGCATTTGCATATAGGGAGTCCATTGACTTCGCGATTTCCTCGGGAACAAAAGGAGGGTCATAACGCTCTTCGGTCTGTTTTGAACGTAAAATTATAATTGGCTTATCACCGAATTTAGCTGCTTCAGATAGAATTTTGTAGCTTTTCATATGATCTACGTTTTCAGGAACTCTTTCAAACATTGGATCATGAACACTTTGCTCAAAATTATAAAAACGCTCCAATTTTTCATTGTTTGTTTTAAAGTTTTCAGGCCACCTTGTACCCATAGTGTAAAAGTAGCCTAAAGGAGGTGGATCAATCAGCACAGCCCCCATAACCTCTTGTGGATATAGGTTATTGAATGCCGTAATGATATAAGATGCATATGAGCCACCAGTAAAGTAATACGGCATTTTAACACCGGCTACTTGAAGCAGTTTTTTTAGCCTTTTAGCCATATCATCGACGGTGAAAGGCACGGGACCTTTTTCACTTTTTCCAAGACCTGATCGATCATATAAACAAATACTGAAATCATTTTTCAATTGTTTAATATTCTCCAACCAAACCCCATCAGAACCAGAACGACCGAAGCCTTGCTCAACTATTAATTGAGGCTTGTCATTTTCGTAGCACTCAAGATACAACTTAAACCCACCAACATCATATAGTCCTGACGTTGTTGGTTGTAACTCTTGCTCTGTACCTGGTGCACCAAAGCTAATAAAAATTGAGAATAACCATATAATTGATTTCATTTAGACTCCATTCCCTCGATGAGGCATAACTTCGGCATGACACGATTGTGTACGCCCGACATGGGCATTGACTTATGAGGTGAAAGTCCTCTGTAGGAAGATCACCGTTTAAATAACACGCTATTATTAAACGATAGACACTCGCGAATGGCAAGGGCTAAATCGCGAGAGATAGTCTGGAGGAAGCAGCTAGCATTCTTTATGATAAATAAATGTGAGCTGATGAGAAAAAACATCATATGAGGCGTAGGCTGGAGACGAGCTAGCACAAGATAGCGAAGTCATGCGATCTAACGGCCACCGTAAATGATGCAGTTGTGCAGAGAAAGTCGATGCACCTGTTCTTTATAGGTAAAAAAGGGGGAGATCTGATAAACACGCATTCGCGCTAACGCTTGGAGGAGGGTCAGTGAACGACTCGCCATAGCCTGTGGAATTACCAGTACCAAAAGTAGGCGCTTGGAAGCGAAGGCCCTTGTCGAAGCTCAAAACAAAAGGAATTAACATTGCGCTAGGTAATGACTATTTAGCGTCACAAGGTTTAGTGTCATTGAGAGATATTTGGATCAATATTGATAACGGGAGATGAACCGCCCATAGAAGGATGCTAAGAAGACCCCCATCTTATGATTTGCAATGTATCAGTTACGATGCTAAGAAGACACCCATCTTATGATTTGCAATGTATCAGTTACGTACTAATTTTATTATTAGCACAATAAATGAGCAGGTTGTCACATGGCTATTGCGAGAAAGCGTCAGATAAGTTTGGCTGATACAAAGTACTATCATTGTATTTCTAGGTGCGTACGTCGAGCCTATCTATGCGGCGAAGATCGTTTTACTGGCCAATCATATGAGCATCGCAGGTGTTGGGTTGAAGAGAAGCTATTGGCTCTTTCTAACGTGTTTTGTATTGATGTTTGCGCATATGCAGTGATGAGTAATCATAC
>NZ_JACJDT010000078.1:0-7115 GCF_014163675.1 Pseudoalteromonas sp. SR44-5 | reverse complement strand
AAAGGTAAAAGGTAAAAGGTAAAAGGTAAAGGTAAAGGTAAAAGGCGCTAGGTAAACTAAGGGCTACGGGGTTGGCATGGGTGTTTGGATTTATTGTAGGCGGGGCTTTATCCACGCAGATTTATACCAATCGTGTTAAGTTACTGACCATTTATAGCGACAGATAAATACAGTGATAACAAGGCGTAAATTTTGACATGTAATTGTTCTACTTGAAAAAATTATAACGCAGTTAGCGCTTTATTTAGCTCGCTAGAATGGTTAAATATTTAAGTTGATTGGTATTAGTTAAAGTTTACGAGCGACGAGTTGTGAGACGAAGGTTAAGGTTGATTGTTGTAGCAGCGGGTTTACCCCGCGTTTTTTAGTGGAGGTGCGTGAGGTAAGCTCCCGCCTACAGGTATAGAAAACCTTGCGATATCAACTGCAAGGCTTTTAATTCCTAGAACCTAGAACCTGATACCTTTACAAATATTCAAATACCTTAATAACGCGTTCTACACCCGATACATTACGAGCAACGCTTACAGCGGTGTTTGCTTCTGCATCTGATACTAAGCCCATTAAAAATACTTCGCCATTCTCAGTTACTACCTTGATGTTGTTGCTACTGATGTTGTCGGTGGTAAGTAATTGTGTTTTTACTTTAGAGGTTAACCAAGAATCATGGGTCTGGGTGCTCATGCTAATGTTAGAGCCAATACGAATTTGGTTATGTATTTTGCGTATAGCAGGTAAGCCCTCAATCGTACGCTGAGCCTCGTCTTTCATTTCTTGAGTTGCAACCTGGCCTATTAACAATACAATGCCGTTAACGCTAATCACGCTGATGTTGGCATGATCAGCAAGGCGAGGTACATCGTTTATTGCGACCCCAGCTTTGATTTCGATATTACTATCATCGATTTGCGAACCAAGAGTACGACGATCGTTGGCTGCGGTAACGGCACCAGCGGTACCTGCAACAACTGCAGCAGCGCAGCCTTGTAATAATAGTACTGTACTAATAACAATTAGAGATTGTTTCAACATTAGCTTTCTTCCTGTGGGAATAGGGTCAAGTCGACGAGTTCACTCAAACAATGAAGATTAACCAAGTGAGATTCTATGATGCGGCTCGGACGTTTTGACGGAACACGAATTTCGACATCATTGGCACCGAGTAAACCTACTAGCTCACCGCCGTCATCACCAACCATAACAATAACTTTCATGTCTTTGGTGAGTGCGGCTTCGACTGCCGATATGATGTTTTTTTCGTTGCCATTGATTGCTAAAACCAATAGTAAGTCACCTTGTTGAGCAAACGCTCGTACTTGACGGGCAAAGGTTTCTTGGTCGTCACTTTGGTTACTTGGACCAAGATTGATATGTTCTTGTGATAGCGCAATTGCCGGTAAACAAGGACGTTCGGTTTCGTAGTAGTTGATCAATACGCCAGCCATATGTTGGGCCAGCATGTGGCAGCTGGCAGTACCACAACAAATCAACTTATTACCATTGATTAGGCTCTGCGCTATGGTAAATGCAGCGGCTTCTAAGGCGCTAGGAAGTACTTCACCGGCGGCTATTTGCACCTGAATGCTTTCTGTAAAAATCTCTTTTATAGTATCTTGCATATTAAAATACGTTTTTTATCCAATTAAGTTGTTGCGATGTGTCGCCAGTTATTGCGACAAAGTCGATTCTTATTGCTTGATCATTAAGCTTTTTCGTTGCTAAATAATGGTAAATAGAGCGTTTTAAACGTTCTTGCTTTTGTTTACCTAAAGCGTGGATTGCTCCACCTTTAACATAGCTACTACGAAATTTCACTTCCACAAACACTAGCGTGTTGCCATCGCGCATTATTACATCTAGCTCCCCGTAGGGGCAGTTATAGTTACGCTCTAATGGGATCAACCCTTGCGACACTAAGTATTTTTGCGCTTGTAGCTCGTAATACTGGCCTTTCTCTCGGCTATTTTGCCACAGTTGTTTAAACCACGACATCACAACATCCTTGTTTTATATTGCTTTTAGCTACTCACTGTATGATCGGTTGGTAGCTGATTGCATAAATAATGGTAACGGTGCTGATGTTGCTAGCTGTACCGCTTGGATTTGTCTATTTTTGTATTGCGCCCAATTAAGTTGGCGATTAATTTGCCCATCACTGGTAATACTCAATTGGCCAGTTAAGCCATTAAATCGCTTACCGGGGAGCATACTCAATTGTGTGATATTACTTAGCATAGCAACTGAATCATAGGCCATGGCAAATAAACGCTGACTTATATCAGCCTGTTCTGGCCACAGCGAATTATATTGCTGGCGTAAGGCATGATTTTTTATTTGCCCACTAAGCATCCATGGTAACTCGGTAAAATACAAACCATCGAGATCGCCTTTATCGGTGCTATCGATTTGCTTGCTATGACTTTTTGAACTGGCATACAGTGGAATGCGATCAGCAAAGGTACTCACATTTACATCTAAATAAGGTTTAATCAAGCGAGTTTCGATAGCATCACCGAGAATATAAATAACATCAATATCGCGACGAGAGCGAGTTTCACTCTCTACTTCTTGTCTAAATAATGACTTAACGGTCGCAATGCGTTCTTTTGATTTATCTACTTCGAGCAGGTTAACAATGGTTGTTGGCATATCTTTTTTATCGTTATAAAGCCCAACTTCTGGTGTGGTTTCACTATAGCGTTGCCATTGTCGGTTGAAAAAATCAACTAAACGCTGGCCTGAACTATTATTTGGCGCCAGCAGCATAGGTTTTTGATAAGCAGCCGTTAAAAAGTGCTCAAGTGCTTGCTGTACTTCGTGCTCCGGGTTAAGCGCAAAGAAGTAATGCTGAGGAGACTGGCGCTCACCATCAAAGGTATTTAAGTGCAAAACTGGGTAATCTTGTAATGCTTTGCTTGCAACTAGCTTATCGATACTCGTTTTGAGTAACGGCCCAATTATAAAGTCAGGATTAATTTCGAGCAGTTTTGCAGACAGCTCAGCAGAACTAAGCATTTCATCAATAAAAATGGTTTCAGCAATAGATGTACTATCTAGTGCCGCTAACACGCCAGCTTTTAAGGCATCACCTAAGCGTTCATTAGCACCTGATTGGGGTAATAAAACAACTAAGCGCTCAATATTCAGTGGTTCAGCAGCAATTAACTCAGCGTCTTTTTTTGGCAACACGGCGATTGCTGGATGACCAGGGTAACGGCGTTGCCAATTATTAATTGCTTGATCAAGCTCAACTGGAGCACCTAAATATACTTGGTGATAGAGCGCTAAGTTTACCCAGCCTTGTTGTCTCACTGAGCCGCGATTAAAGCGCTCTAAAGCATACGATGATAATTGTTGTAAATTTTGCCACAGGTCTTTGTTGAGCTGTGGAATCGTTAAGTTATTTTTACTGGCGGTTTCAGAGGCACGAAAGAAGTAGGTCATCGCCTCTTTAGGCAAATTTTGTGATGCATACACACTGGCGGTTAAATATTGATGCCAAGCAAAATGCTCCGGTTGAGTCAATTGGCTGTCTAAACTGGCTAGCATCTCAAGTGCGAGGGTATTCTTGTTTTGTTGCATTTGCGCAAAAGCGATGTACAGTTTATTTTGCACTTGGTCTACGCTAGGTGTGCGTTCTAATTCAGTACTAATTTGCTCTAACAGTGGCCATTGTTGCTCTACAATCGCAGCATCACGCGCACTATAAAGAAGTTGGATTTTGTCAGCGCCTAGGCGATTTAAGGCTAGTTGGTACATAGATTGTGCGTCAGTCGCTTGAATTTGTGATGCGCTATTAGCTGAACTGAGGTTTTCACTGGTTTTAGTCGGTTTTTCGGTTGTACTACAGGCCGATAACCCTGACAATATGATTAATAGACTAACAAGTTTAAGTCGCACAATGATTTCCCAATACGTTAACGCGATTTGCTTATATTACTGACTGACGCAGGAGACCTCAATGTTAAATGAGGAGAATTCACAGAAAATCGGCACTCTTTACATTGTAGCCACCCCAATCGGCAATTATGACGACTTAAGCCAGCGTGCAATCGCGACTTTATCGCAAGTTGACTTAATCGCTGCTGAAGACACGCGCCATACCGGTAAGTTGCTAAGTCACTTTGGCATTAAGGCAAAAACCTTTGCTTTGCACGACCATAATGAAAAGCAAAAAGCGCAACAAATTATTGATCAACTTAATCAAGGTTTAAATATAGCACTAGTTTCGGATGCAGGCACGCCGCTAATTAGTGACCCTGGTTATGCGGTTGTTAATTTATGCCGAGAGCAAGGCGCATATGTCACCCCCATACCAGGAGCATGCGCCGCCATAACAGCTGTATGTTGTTCAGGTTTACCAACAGATCGTTTTCAGTTTATTGGTTTTACCCCAGCAAAAAGCAAAGCTCGCCAAGACTTTTTTATTGAAGCGGTTAATTCCAATATAACCAGCATTATGTACGAAAGTACCCATCGCATTATGGCAAGCCTAGATGACTTAGAGATTGCCCTTGGTAGTGAGCAACAAGTGGTATTCGCTAAAGAGCTAACCAAAACCTTTGAAACGTTTTTTAATGGCACAGTCAGCGAACTCAAACAGTTTTTAACCGACGATCCCACCAAGCAACGCGGTGAAATAGTGCTTATGTTGCCTGGTAATCCAAAGCAGGTTGATGATATTCCGCCAGAAGCACGCAAAATGCTGGCATTGCTTGAGAATGAAATGCCAATGAAAAAAGCCTGTGGAATTGTCGCTGATTATTTTGGCATGAAGAAAAATGCCCTTTATAAAACAATTATTGACGAAAAAGGCTAAATCTTTACTGCACATACAATCCAGCTCAGGTATACTGCGCGCCGAGTCAGCCAAGATGATCGCTGCCTGCAACGAAAATGCGCAGGGGGAGGAAAGTCCGGGCTCCATAGGGCAGGGTGCCAGCTAACGGCTGGGGGGCGTGAGCCTACGACAAGTGCAGCAGAGAGGAGACCGCCAATCTTCGGATTGGTAAGGGTGAAAGGGTGCGGTAAGAGCGCACCGGGCCACTAGCAATAGTTGGTTGCAAGGTAAACTCCACCCGGAGCAAGACCAAATAGGGTTCTATCATTTTAAATAATGAACGCGTGGCCCACGTGAGAACCGGGTAGGTTGCTTGAGCCATAGAGCGATTTATGGCCTAGACGAATGATTATCACTTTCTTCGGAAAGGACAGAACCCGGCTTATACGGCTGACTCACTCATTCAATAAAAAAGCCCGCAGTTAACGCTGCGGGCTTTTTTGTGTCTGTGTTTCGGGGCTACGGGCGTCGAGTTTCGAGCAGCGCGTTGATATATAGAAATCAGGAATCAGATGTCAGAAATTAGATATCAGAAATGTGATCTGCCCTGATAAAGTCTTAGTTTCTTTGATCGTGTAAACATAGCATCGGCTGAGAGTATTACTAATTGGTTCGGTCGTTTGGTTGTAGAGCTTGATATTCCTAATGTGAATAAGTTGGATGAATTGCGTAGCTATCACCGCTTTAGACATCTGTTTATTAGTAACATCCGTAATAACCACGCGTTTGCTCTTTCCCTAATTCAGCAAATAGTAGGCCATGAATTATCAAAAGGTGGGATAACTGATAAATACACATTGTAGCGCTAGTTTGGAAGGTTAAAAGAGGTGGTTAATGCTTTTAGGTTTTAATTATGTCTAGTTTTAAGTTAAAAATAATTTAGGGTTATATTCTATACTGATAGTTGTAACTATTATATTTAGATTTTAAGTAAAACAGAGGGTGAGTAAATGTATAAAATAGAACTTCAAAATTTTCACATCAAAGAAAATAAAGGATGGGACGCAATTGAATCATTGGCAGAGTTAACTAAACTCGGTTACCCGTCTAATCGTTTGGGGAAGTATGTTCGTGGTTCTAACGAAATTCAAGTTACGATAGGTTCAACAAAAGTAGGCCAATCATTGGGTTTAAACGAAAAAATTGAAAAACTGATATTGAGTGAATTCCCCTTTACAGATCTATCATCAACTAAAACTACAAATGGATCTATAGATAAACCTGAGTATCCGACATTTTTGTTAGAGCATAAACCTCATAAGTTGAATGCTTTTATGATAAAGCTAGAAAAGCTATTAATTGATGCAATTTAAGTAATGAGTTTATTTTTTAGTACGAAAGATGCTTAGCTCAAACTTTGACTGAAAGTCACAATGAATATGCAGCTATCAGAACAAGCCTGAGCTAGTACAACTAACTAATTAGTAGTGGCCAACCGCTTTGAGGCTATTTCACTGTTACTCTTCTAAAAGACATATATTTCGTGAAACCCGTGCTTATAATGGCTTTCCCTTGAGGTGAAAAGCCTACGTGCCCTACAATTATTACATCTGAGCCATCTAACTCGGATACCTCTTTCAACTTAAAGTTAACCAATACCTGTTCTTTAAGCTTGGAATTTAAAGCAATACTGGACTCTAAAAGGTTATCGCCGTAATTAAGCCATAGAGTACCTTTTTTATCTATATTTAAGTTGTTTATCTTCCCCCAAAAAATATAGTCCTTACCAATGTGCTCTCTAGACACATCTTCTATTCTAACTAAATTACTTCTTAAATCTCCCTCAACAACTACACGTCCCGAGTTAGCGACAATAGTTATTGTTGATTTTCATCACCATAATCACTATCGGAGTTTTTCAAGTTAGTTGTCGCCTCAAGTTAAATTTTATGCCGCCCGCATTTCTTCTTTTTTCTCAGGATTCAAATTTACTTCGTTTATCATTGACCAATCGCGTGATTTTCCTGACCAACGACCAGGGTTATTCAATTTAGCTGCGTCGTTTACCTGCTGACGCTTGGCTAATATCTCTTTATCTAAACCTGAATGACGCTGATTTGGCGTGACAAATTTTATACCGCTGTGCAAATGCTCGTTATTGTACCAATCTACAAACCCTGCCACCCATTTTCTTGCTGTGCTTATTTCTGCAAATGGCTTTTCTGGGTAGTCTGAGCGATATTTTAACGTTTTAAATAATGACTCCGAATAGGGATTATCATTACTCACTGACGGGCGACTAAACGACGGTACAATGCCTAATTCTTGCAAGGTA